>NZ_DKJH01000001.1:0-178775 GCF_002454655.1 Methylophilus sp. UBA6697 | reverse complement strand
TTTCGATGGACGCCCGGCAAACCGAGTAGCACAGGATAAAAGCGGAAGTTGGGGCGTCTTGTTCTTTGCCTTCTTTCTTATGGACAAGCATAAGAAAGAATGGTCGCCGAAAAGGCGAAATAGATAGTTCATCAAACAACCTTCACTTTGAGCAAGCAAAGAAACTCGCTAACAAGGCGAAAAAGTAAGTGATCATCTCCAAAACAGCGCAAACGCACGCACCAACTTGGTGCACTCAAAACTGACAACCAGCTTACAAACACCGCTTTTCTTCGAACTACGCTTGATTGCGTCTTGTCATTCGCTATGTAAAAGCGTTTAATGTAAGCAATGTAAAGAGCATTTACGATAATACATTTTAGACTTTTATCGATGTTGACCGATCAGCCATCTTAATTTGAATAAATACTGCGCCTAAGGCGATATAACGCACATACCACTACAGAATTGACATTTTATTTCCGTTAACTGACTTATGCATAAACATCTGAATACCGCCGCGTTGCAGCTCAGACTGTGGGTCGTCACAGTGCTGTTGGCTGTGCTCGGCTTTGCATTAGTCGCAGAATTCTCTGACCATTCCAGCTACAGCGACGACACCGTGCGCGTACGCGTAGCCGAAGTCGTTGAGTATTCTGGTGATGGTGAAACGCCGTTCTCTTCCCTCATTCCTTTAATTTCCCCACCCGCAAGCATGACGATTGCTTGCGTGATTCTGTTTGCGTTGCTGGCCCTGCCTCGTCGCCGCGTGACCCCACGCCCGGCGTTTGTTCGTCACCTGCACTCGCGCGCCCCACCCGCCAATCCCCAGGTGTAATCCGCGTTTGCGCCCCTGCTCAACGCCGCTGATCGCCCCCCTTCCCCTCGTTGTTACCAGCACTCCCTTAAGCGTCCACCCAGGACGGAGCCTAGGCTAGCGGTTGTGGTTTGCAGCAAGAAAGGATAGTCTGACGATCAAGACAGGCCCCCTGCAGACAGGCATCCGCCAACCACCTGTTTTTGCAAGTATTTCTCTTCATTTTTTAAGATAAGAACACACTATGATTAAACAGAACTTAATCGTTTTAGGCTTGCTTGGCTCCCTGCTCAGCGCTTGTCACCAGGAAGAGGCGCACGAAGAAGCGCCACCGAAACTCGAAGTCACTACCCCATGGCACAAAGACACCATGATCACCAAGGAATATGTCTGCCAGATTCATGCCATCCAGCATATTGAATTGCGGGCACTGGAGCGCGGCTATTTGCAGGACGTCTATGCCGGTGAAGGCCAGGTCATCAAACAGGGCCAGCCCATGTTCAAAATCATGCCTAACGTCTATCAGGTCGATTTGCTGAAAGCACAGGCTGAGGCCAAAACCGTGCAAATCGAATATGAGAACACCAAGGCGCTAGCCGAGAAAAACATTGTCTCGCAAAATGAATTGGCCTTAGGCAAAGCCAAATTGGACAAAGCCAATGCCGAAGTGCAGCTGGCACAAACCCACCTGAACTTTACCAATATCAATGCGCCGTTTACCGGCATCATGGACCATCTGCTGGTGCGAAAAGGCAGCTTGCTGGATGAAGGTGACTTGCTGACCACGCTGTCTGACAACAGCCGCATGTGGGTTTATTTCAACGTGCCAGAAGCAGAATACCTGGACTTCAAGATTCACCAGAAAAATGAAAAAGGCGTGCCGGTGAAATTGCGCATGGCCAATGGCGCCTTGTTTGACCAGGCCGGTGCGATTGAAACCGTGGAAGCCGACTTTGATAACAAAACCGGCAACATCGAGTTCAGAGCAGATTTCCCTAATCCGCATAGTTTGTTGCGCCATGGCGAAACCGGCACCATTTTGCTGGAAGTACCTTACCCGAATGCGATGCTGATCCCGCAAAAAGCGACCTTTGAAGTGCTGGATAAGACCTTTGTTTATGTGGTCAACAAAGACCATAAGATCGAACAGCGCATGATTCAAATCGCCGCCGAACTACCCCATTTGTTTATCGTGAAATCCGGCCTCAAGGACACAGACACTGTGTTGCTGGAAGGTTTGCGCCGCGTCAGAAACGGACAAAAAATCGACACCGATTACAAAGCACCTGAAAAAGTCGTTCCTGAGTTGGAACTGTACGCAGAATAACCTTAAGGTGAAAAAAACATGTTAAACATCTTCCTCAGACGACCGGTGATGGCGATTGTGCTATCGCTGGTGATGGTTTTCCTCGGCTTTCTGTCGATTAAAACCCTGCCAATTTCGCAGTTTCCGGAAATTGCCCCGCCACGCGTGATTGTGACGCTGGCATTCCCAGGCTCCAGCGCGGACGTGCTGGTGCAGTCTTCCCTGATTTCTATCGAGCGCGCCATCAACGGGGTGCCAGGCATGAAATACATTGTGTCTGACGCCACCAGTGCCGGTGAAGCGACGATACAGGTGATTTTTGACCTCGGCGTAGACCCGAACGCGGCCATGGTGCTGGTAAAAACCAGGCTGGACCAGGTCATGAGTAAACTACCCCCCCTGGTGCAGTTAGAGGGGGTGATCGTCAATACCGTACAGCCGAGCATGCTGATGTATGTGAACCTGTACAGTAAAGATAAAAATGCCGACGAGAAATTCCTGTTTAACTACGTCAACGTCAGCGTGATTCCTGAAATTCAGCGTGTCCACGGTATCGCGCAAGCGCAGAACCTGGGTAGCCGCCAGTTTGCGATGCGTATCTGGCTCAACCCGGAACGCATGCGTGCTTACAAGATCTCATCTAAAGACGTGATGGATGCGATCAGCAGCCAGAGCGTGATTGGCCGCCCAGGTCGTTTGGGCCAGAGCTCGGGCATTTACGCGCAATCTAAAGAGTATGTGCTGGTTTACAAAGGCCGTTACAACAAGCCTGAAGAGTACGGCAACATTATTATCCGCGCCGATTCTAACGGCGAAATCCTGCACCTCAGAGACATTGCCAAGATTGAGTTAGGCAGTGAGTTTTTTGATATTTACTCCAACAAAGACGGCTACCCTTCTGCCGCGATTGTGCTCAAGCAAAACTATGGCACCAACGCCAGCGAAGTGATTGCTGACGTGAAAACCAAAATGGAAGAGCTGAAACAAAGCTTCCCGGCTGGCATGGATTATGAAATCAATTACGACGTTTCCAAGTTCCTCGACGCCTCGATTGAAAAAGTCATTCATACGCTGGCAGAAGCCTTTGTACTGGTAGCGTTGGTGGTGTTTATTTTCCTTGGCGACTGGCGCTCGACGCTGATCCCGACACTGGCGGTACCTATTTCGCTGATTGGTGCCTTCTTTGTCATGAAGGCATTTGGGCTCAGTATTAACCTGGTCACGCTGTTCGCCCTCGTGCTCGCCATTGGCGTGGTGGTGGATGACGCCATCGTGGTGGTGGAAGCCGTGCATGCCAAAATGGCCTCTGACCATGTCGGCCCCTACAAAGCAGTGCAACGCGTGCTGGGGGAAATCGGCGGCGCCATTGTGGCCATTACATTATTGATGACATCGGTATTTATCCCGATCACCTTTATGCCTGGCCCGGTCGGCGTGTTCTACCGCCAGTTCGCCATTACCATGGCTTCTTCAATCGTGTTGTCCGGTATCGTGGCGCTGACCTTAACGCCAGTACTGTGCGCCATGATCCTCAAAGACACGCACGGCCAGCCTAAACGCAAAACACCCATCTCGGTGTTTTTGGATGGCTTTAACTGGGTGTTTGAAAAGGTCACCGGCCGTTACACCAACTTCCTGGAAAAGGTTGTCACCCTGCGTGCCGTGACCTTTGTCGTGCTGGCGCTGTTCTCGGCCGGTATTTTTTATGTCGACAAAATCCTGCCTGCCGGGTTTATCCCAGGTGAAGACCAGGGCATGATTTACGCCATTATCCAGACACCACCGGGCTCAACGCTGGAAACCACCAACAAGGTCGCACGTCATTTGCAAATGTTGGCCAAGCAAGTGGAAGGCGTGGAATCCGTCTCCTCACTGGCGGGTTATGAAGTGTTGACTGAGGGGCGTGGCTCCAACGCGGGTACGTGTATTATCAACCTCAAGGACTGGTCAGAACGTAAACAGTCAGTGAAACAAATCATCGAAGAGCTGGAAGAAAAAACCAAAAACTTCGGTGCGGTGGTGGAGTACTTCCAACCGCCAGCGGTGCCTGGTTATGGTGCGGCTTCTGGTTTGTCACTGCGCTTGCTGGATAAAACCACCAGCGCGGACTACTACGTGTTTGACAAGATCAACAAGGAGTTCATGCAGAACCTGGGCAAGCGCAAGGAGTTGACTGGCCTGTTCACGTTCTATGCGGCCAACTACCCGCAATATGAGTTGATTATCGACAACCAGTTGGCGATGCAGAAGAAAGTATCGATCGAAGATGCCATGAACAACCTGGACATCCTGATCGGTAGTACTTACGAGCAAGGCTTTATCCGCTTTAATAACTTCTTCAAGGTGTATACCCAGGCCGGGCCTGAGTTCCGCCGTTACCCCAGTGACGTACTGAACTACTTTGTGAAAAACGAAGAGGGTGAAATGGTGCCCTACTCCGCCTTCATGACCATGAAGAAACGCCAGGGCCCTAACGAGATCACCCGTTACAACCTGTACAACTCAGCGGCGATCCGTGCTGAACCGGCACCGGGTTACACCACTGAATCGGCCATCAATGCCGTGAAAGAAGTCGCACGTACTACGCTGCCGAAAGGCTACGACATTGCCTGGGAAGGCCTGTCTTACGACGAAGAAAAACGTGGCAATGAAGCGCTGATGATCTTTATCGTGGTGTTGGTGTTTGTCTACATGGTCTTGGCCGCGCAGTACGAAAGCTTTATTTTGCCGTTTGCGGTCATTCTGTCCTTGCCTGCAGGTATTTTTGGCTCGCTGTTCCTGCTGAAGATATTGGGGCTTGCCAATGACATTTACGCGCAGGTCGGCCTGATTATGCTGATTGGTCTGCTAGGTAAAAACGCCGTGTTGATTGTGGAATTTGCCGTGCAGAAACATGGCCAGGGCATGTCTATCCGCGATGCAGCGATTGAAGGCGCCAAAACCCGCTTCCGTCCTATCCTGATGACCTCGTTTGCCTTTATTGCAGGCCTGATTCCATTGGTGATCGCCACGGGTGCGGGCGCAGTGGGCAACCGCACCATTGGTACCTCAGCCATGGGCGGCATGCTGTTCGGCACCATCTTCGGTGTGATTGTGATTCCAGGCTTGTACTATATTTTTGGTACCCTGGCCGATCGTAAATCACTGATCCGCAAAGAAGAGACCGAACCACTGACCGAGACCTACAAATACAACTCCCATCAGGATGATGATGACGATGAAGAATAAGCATTTAACCTGGATGGTCGCTGGTGCAGTGTCGTTGATGCTGCAATCTTGCGCCATCCCATTTATCACCAGCAAGCAGGCTGATACCAATCTGCCAACGCAATACCAGGAGACGGCTGCCCCAGCTGGCAATAGTGCCAGCGTCAAATGGCAGGACTTTTTTGATGACCAAAACCTGGTGGCGTTGATTGATACGGCCGTAAACAACAACAAGGAAATTCATATCATGGCGCAACGGATCACCGTGGCGCAGAATGAAATCCAGGCCCGTAAGGGTGAATATTTGCCATTTGTCGGCATCGGCGCCAGCGCCGATAAAGAGAAAGTCGGCAAGTACACCCGCAATGGCGCCGTTGAAGAAAACCTCGATATCAAGGAAGGGCGCTCCAACCCCAGGTTCCTCGGCAACTACCAGTTTGGCCTGGTTGCGTCGTGGGAGCTGGACGTGTGGAAAAAACTGCGCAATGCCACCAAAGTGGCGGTCATGGAGTATATGGCCACCATTGAAGGCAAAAACTTTCTGGTCACCAACCTGGTGGCCGAAGTGGCCCATGCTTACTATGAGCTGATCGCGCTGGATAATGAACTGGACACGCTGGATACAAACATCAAAATTCAGCAAAACGCGCTCGAAGTGGTGAAGCAGTTGCAACAATATGCGCGCGCCAATTCATTGGCAGTGAAGCGGTTTGAGGCCGAGGTAGAAAAAAACCAGAGCCGCCAGTATGTGCTGAAACAGAGCATTGTCGAAACCGAAAACCGCATCAATTATCTGCTGGGGAGAACGCCGCAGCCGATCAAACGTGCATCAGCAAACTTTATGGCCATGCAGAACAAGGTGATGCAAACCGGCGTGCCGTCTGAACTACTGGCCAACCGCCCGGATATCCGCCAGGCCGAGCTGGAGCTGTCAGCAGCCAAGTTGAATATTGATGTGGCCAAAGCCAATTTCTACCCATCGTTCTCGATCCGGGCAGGCTTGGGCTTCCAGGCGTTTGATCCTAAATACCTGCTTAATATTCCGGCCTCGGTCATGGCCTCATTCGGTGGCGAGCTGGTCGCGCCGCTGATCAACCGGAACGCGATTGAAGCGCAATACAAGAGCGCCAATGCCGTGCAGATCCAGGCGGCCTATGACTATGAGCAAAAGATTATCAATGCTTATATGGAAGTGGCTAACCAGATTGCCAATATCGACAACCTGGACAAAAACTACCAGCTAAAAAACAAGCAGGTAGAAGCATTGACGCAATCGATTGACGTGGCCAACCAGCTGTTTAAAGCCGCACGTGCCGATTACATGGAAGTGTTGCTGACACAACGTGATGCGCTGGATGCCAAAATGGAGCTGATTGAAACCAAACAGCAACAAGTGGCTGCCGTGGTGGATTTATACCGCTCGCTGGGCGGTGGCTGGCAAACTGCGGAAACAACGGCAACCAAGCAATAAGCTTTATTCACGCTGCCAAAGGGAGAAGCGCCGTCGGCCTTCTCCCTTATTTTTTGCCCTCAGCCAAGCGGATCAACCAGTGCTCAATCACCACAACCACATACGCCTGTTCTTCTAGCGTCAGCGCCCGGCCCTCAGGAATACGGTGCCATTTACTCAAACAGCCGCGGCAACAGGTCGCCGTGGCATGCTGTGCCACAAACACCGGATGGCCACGCATCGGCGTTTGCTGGCCGTCATTGGCCACCACTGCGGGCGCGAGGCGATCGGCAATAAAGCGTTCGGCATGATCAAGTATTACCGGCAGGCCTTTTTGTTGCAGATAAACCCAGTCTTTTGCGTTCAGCGTGAAACTGGTACGAAAGGTGGAGCGTTGCAGGGCTTGAAACAACGACTCCAGATCGCGCATGGGGTTTAATGCAGATGAGAAAGATGCAGGTCGCGCAGTTTAGGCGCTTTGATGGCGGTGACGCCGACCACGGCAATGGTCATGCAGCCGCCAAATATGACGGACGGCACCAGGCCCATGAGCCTGGCAGTGAGGCCGGATTCAAACGCTCCTAGCTCATTAGACGAACCAATAAAAATACCGTTAATGGCTGAAACACGGCCGCGCATATTATCCGGCGTCGCCAGTTGCAGAATCGTTTGCCGCAAGATCACGGATACCGCATCCATCATGCCGGAAATCGCTAAAATCACAATCGCCAGCCAGTAGGTATTGCACAGCCCAAAGGCAATCATACATACACCAAACCCGGCCACCGCCAGCAATAACCAGCGGCCGCTATGCTCATGAATCGGATGTTTTGCCAGCCAGACGCCCGTCACAATCGCGCCAAGGGCAGGCGCCGCACGTAACACGCCCAGTCCTTCCGGGCCCATCTGGTAAACATCATGCACAAACGCTGGTAGCATAGCGACTGTGCCGCCAAACAACACCGCAAACATATCCAGCAATTGCGCGCCTAATACCACCTGTGTGCGCCGTACAAAACGCAAGCCTTCGCCTATGCTGGCAAACACGTTCATGGACTCATGATTGTGATGCTCTTGCACGCGTAATGTGGTTGCCGCAACAGCCGCCGCCAGCGCCAGTATGGCTGACAAGCCATACGCAATCGATTTATCGGCAAAGCCAATGAGCAGACCACCGATGGCTGGCCCAACAATCAAGCCAATCTGGAACATGGAGCTGCCAATGCCGGAGGCTTTGGCAATGGAAGCACGCGGAATAATCAGGGCGAATAAGGTGTTGTAGCTGGGTGAAATCAAGGCCCGGGCAAAACCGGTGAGCGCCACCGTCGCGTAAATCCACCACTCGGTGTGCTGTGGATGATGCTGGGCGATCAGCACCAGCAAACCTGCGTTCACCGATAAGAATAAAGCCGAAACCACGGCAAAGCCACGGCGCGAAAAATAATGATCCACCGCATGCCCGGCAAACAGGGCGCTACCCATATAAGGGATGACTTCAGCGAGCCCGATCAGGCCAAGCGACCAGGGATCGTGGGTGATTTCATAAATATGCCAGCCGATGGCAACCATCATCATTTGGTACGACAGCACCATAAAAATACGATAGGTCAGCAACTTTGGGAACGCATAGCCCTGATGGGCAAGAATCTGACGAACGGATAAAGACATGGCCACTATTATACGCTATCCCCATCAGCCGCCTGTGCATTGGCGTCTTGCGGCAGAATCCCCTAAAATAGCCGGGCGGGTGCAGTGAATCAGGCAGTAGGCGGTCACGCTGATGAGCCGTCGTTGACTCCGTGCGACCCTGCCGATATAGATGGAGCGCACCCGCCCTAACCTCCGCTTGCAAGGAATACCCTTACCATGCGTCGCTTTTATCACTGTTTGCTCGCCATACTCCTGGCACCAATATGTTTTAACTGGTGGATGCCAGTGCAGGCGCAAGAGGTGATGCAAGTGTGGGTGACGGTCGATTGGGAGGGTTTGTCACTACAAGAAGACAATCTGCAAGCCATGCAGAAATTCAGGCAACAGTTTCCGCACATTCCACTACTACACCTGATCAACCCGGCTTACTTTATCCAGCCCGGCGTTAACCGCGCACAAATTGGTAGCCAGATACGCAGCACCTTGTTACCGCAAGACACCATCGGTCTGCATATACACCCCATGCGCACGCTGGTGAAATATTGCGGGATCGGCTACCAGGCTGAACCCTCGATTTCCGGCGCGGACGAGCACTGCTCTCAAACCAGTTGCGGCCACACGGTCAGCCTGGAATATGCCTATAGCCAGACCGAGCTCACACACCTGGTCAGTTGCGCCAGTGAGTTGATGGTCAGCAACGGCTTCAACCGTCCGCGACATTTTCGCGCAGGCGCCTGGCAGTTTGGCCCCAAATTGCAAGCAGCGCTGGAGGCCAACCACTTCTTGTGGGACAGTTCGCGCATTGATGCCAATTTACTCACCACGCGCTGGCATGCCGATAGCCCGTTAGTCAAACTGCTACAGCAACTGCACCCGCAAAGCACACCCATGGACCAACCCTATGCGCTGGGCTACAAACTGATGGAATACCCCGACAATGCGGCCATGGCCGATTACACCAGCACCAAACAATTGCTGATCCTGTTCGAACAGCTCCTTAATGCCCACCGGCCAGTGATGGTGATGGGCTTTCACCAGGAATCTGCCGCCGACTACCTGCTGCGCCTGGAACGTACCATCCCACGCATGGAGCAGCTGGCCAAACAAAGGAATATGACCATCGAATGGATGCCATAGACGAGACCAGGCCCTATGGATTTATTTCCTGAACACCGCACCGAACCTGTCGCGATCGCCGCTGGCGCCTATTGGCTGCCCGGCTTTGCCCTGCCAGTGATGCCAACGCTTTGGCAGATGCTACAGCAGCATCTGGCCGCGCATCCCGCACAACAGATGATGACACCCATGGGCTTAATGTCAGTCGCCACCAGCAGCATGGGCCATTGGGGCTGGGTAGGCAGTTCGCAAGGCTATGGTTATCTCGCATACGACCCGGTCACCGGACAACCGTGGCCAGCAATTCCACCAGTGATTTTGCAGTTGGCGGCAAACGCCGCCGCACAGGCAGGCTACAGCGACTTTGTGCCCGACAGCTGCCTGATCAACATTTACCAGGCAGGCAGCAAAATGGGCTTACACCAGGACAAAGATGAACAGGATTTTTCACAACCGATTGTTTCGGTATCCCTCGGCATCCCGGCCACATTTTTGTTTGGCGGAGCCAAACGCAATGACGCCTCAGCCAAAATTCCGCTGCAACATGGGGACGTCGTGGTATGGGGAGGTGAAAGTCGGCGCTTTTATCACGGTGTTGCCGCCATCGGGGCTCATCAGCATCCACTCACTGGCAACAAGCGAATTAACCTCACACTGAGAAAAGCAAAATAAGCCACGAACGTTAAGCAGGCGCTTATGCCCGCCCAAAGAAGTCTGCACAAATGCTGATTAGCATCAACAATCCACCTCACTTCCGGGTTGCATCCGTTTTTCAAAAGAGTAAACTGAAACTGTCTTATCGCACTTTCACTTCTTTTTTATAGGTGAAAAATTCCGACAGGACAATTTCAGAAAAAGGAGTTTGTCATGAATTTACAACTTACAGGACATCATTTAGAAATCACACCGGCATTGCGCGAGTACGTCTTATCCAAGTTCTCCCGCATCAGCAATCACTTTGATCATGTGATTGATGTCAAAGTCACCATGTCTGTTGAAAAGCTTGCCCAAAAGGTTGAAGCGACATTACATGTGCCAGGCAACGATTTGCACGCGACCTGCAGCGATGAAAATATGTATAGTGCCATCGACATGCTTACTGACAAACTTGACCGTCAGGTATTGAAACACAAGGAAAAACACGGCGACCACCATAAATCCGGCGGTGCAGTAAAACACCAGTTAAGTTCCTAAGTCTTGCCTCACATTCTCTACCCGCACGGGTAGAGAACTCAAACCCGCCACACACATCACTTTTACGTCGTTTCACCCCCACCGCTCAGCATTCAGTTGTAGAATGGCTGTCAATTCCCTGTTTACATGTTGACAACACGTATGGCGCAAATCTCAGTCGCTGATTTGTACAAGCAGATTCGCAGCAAACTCAAATTAAAATGGGTGGCAGGCGAGTCTGGCAGTCAAAAAATACTCAACTCCGGCACCGTGACCAAACCTTCATTGGCATTGGTCGGGCATTTGAATTTTGTGCACCCGAACCGCGTGCAGGTACTGGGTTGTGCCGAGATGGACTACATGGCCAGCCTGAGCATACTGGCGCTACAACAAGCGGTGAGCAATCTGTTCTCCACCGACCTGGCCATGGTAGTGGTGGCCAATGGTGAAAAAGTGCCCCCCATCATGCTGGAGGCCGCCCAGCAAACGCAAACCCCTTTATTTACCACCCCCATGATCAGCCCGCAGCTCATGGAGCTGCTCAGCCACTATCTGGCCGTGGCCACGGCAGAAACCACCAGCATGCATGGTGTGTTTATGGAGGTGCAGGGCTTTGGTGTGCTGATTACCGGCAGTGCGGCGATTGGTAAAAGTGAGTTGGCGCTGGAGCTGATTTCACGCGGCCATCGCCTGGTGGCTGATGACATTGTCGACTTTTACCGCACCTCGCCCGAGCGCATCGAAGGCCGCTGCCCGGAGCTGCTACAGGACTTTTTAGAAGTGCGTGGCCTGGGCATTTTGAACATTCGCGCACTCTATGGCGATAATGCGGTCAAACCTACCAAGCCACTGGATATGATGATACAGCTGGAACTGGCCGACGAAATGAAACCGCAAGACCTGGATCGCCTGAGCGCCAACCGGCAGACACAACGTGTGCTGGATGTCGAAATCAGCAAGGTGATTATCCCGATTGCGGCAGGCCGCAACATCGCTGTGCTGGTCGAAGCAGCCGTGCGCAACCACATGCTATTGTTGCGCGGCGTTAATGCCACCAAACAACTGACCCAGCGGCAAAAGCAAATCATGCTCAGAGAAAGCAAATTACGATGATAAGAAGTGGGTCGCACGTATGCAATTAGTGATTGTCACAGGGTTATCCGGCTCGGGTAAAACCATCGCTTTGCGCGTGTTTGAAGACAGCGGTTATTACTGTATTGATAACCTGCCTGCCACCTTACTGCCGCATATTCAAAACCACGTCGCTGACCGCGATGCGGCCAAAGTCGCTGTCAGTATTGATAGTCGCAGCATTGCCATTGAGTCGTTGCCGGATATTTTGCAGACCCTGAAAGCGCAAGGCATTGCCGTGCACCTGCTGTTTCTGGATGCGAGCCTGGAAACCCTGGTTAAACGCTTTTCCGAAACCCGGCGCAAACACCCGCTGAGCACCCCAGACCAGGCACTTTCTGAAAGTATTAACCACGAACGTGACTTGCTCTCCGGCCTGAATAACCTCGGCCATCATGTGGATACCAGTAATTTATCGGCCAATGCCTTGCGCCACCATACGCGTGACTGGATGCTGCAAATTGAGCAAAGCTACCAGGAAGCGCGGCCAGACGCACTGGTGTTATCGTTTATTTCATTCGGCTTTAAACATGGCATCCCGCTGGATGCCGACTTTGTATTTGATGTACGCAGCCTGCCTAACCCGCATTACGACCCGATTTTGCGTCCTTACAATGGCAAGCAGGCGCCAATTCAGCAATTTTTGCAAAACGAAGCCATGGTGCTTGAAATGCAGCGTGACATTCAGCACTATATAGAAAAATGGCTACCAAGCTTTTATCACGACCATCGCAGCTATGTCACCATTGGCATCGGCTGCACCGGGGGGCAACACCGTTCCGTCTATCTGGTGGAACAACTGGGGGCATATTTCAAGCAACAGCATCAAGTCATGATACGTCATCGTGAATTACAAGATGCCCATGCCACGGCTACCCCTTAAACTACGGAGTCTGAGAGCAAAATTATGATTGGTGTATTGATTATTGCGCATGGCAGCCTGGGCCCAAGCCTGATCGACTGCGCAACCCATGTGATGGGTAATCGCCCGGCACAGCTGGATTTCCTGGAAATCTCCAAGCATGACGATCCCGCCAGCGTACTGCCTAAAGCACAGGTACTGGTCAAGCAACTTGATAGCGGCCAGGGCGTGCTGGTGTTGTCAGATATTTATGGTGCGACACCATGCAATATCGTCACCCGCTTGCTAACACCCGATGAAATCGAAGGCGTAGCCGGTGTTAACTTGCCCATGCTGGTACGTGTATTGAATTACCGCCATGAAGGCCTGCACTCCTGTATCCAGAAAGCGCTGAGCGGCGGCCGCGATGGCGTTGTCCACTTTACCAAAACCACTTGTCACCACGCACAATAATATTCACTCCCTATGGTCAAACTTTCTCTCGAAATCATTAACAAACTCGGCCTGCACGCACGCGCCTCTACCAAATTCACCCAAACTGCCAGCCAGTTCAAAAGCGAAGTCTGGGTAGAAAAAAATGGCCGTCGCGTCAATGCCAAAAGCATTATGGGGGTCATGATGCTGGCTGCCGCCAAAGGCAGCATCATCGATATCGAAGCCACGGGTGCAGATGAAGCGCAAGCGATTGCTGCCCTGCAGACCCTGGTGAACGACTACTTTGGTGAGGGCGAATAATTGACCAGTTTCAGCATGCACGGCGTGGGCGTTTCCAGTGGCATTGCCATTGGCCATGCCCACCTGATTTCCCATGCCCTGCTGGAAGTGGTGCACTTTAAAATTGAGGCCGATGGTGTTGCCGAAGAAATCGCCCGTTTTGAACGTGCCATTGACCTGGTCAAGCAGGATCTTGAGCAACTCAAATCCCAGCTTCCCAAAAGTGCGCCTGCCGAACTGAGTGCATTCATCAACACCCATTTGGCCATGCTATCGGACAAGTCACTCTCCGAGGCACCAAAGACAATTATCCGCAATGAGTTATGCAATGCCGAGTGGGCGCTCAAGCAGCAAATGGACGATATTGTTGCCCAGTTTGATGCCATTGAAGACGCCTACCTGCGTGAACGCAAACAGGATGTAGTACAAGTTGTTGAGCGCGTGATCAAGGTATTACTGGGCCGCGACCAACTGGCGGCCAGCGAAAAGAAACTGCAAGCCCGGCAAGAGCGCGCCATGATCCTGGTGGCACATGATGTTTCACCAGCGGATGCGATCCAGTTTAAACATCACCAGTTTGCTGCCTTTATCACCGATGTCGGCGGCGTCACCTCGCATACCGCCATCCTGGCACGCAGCTTGAATATTCCGTCGATTGTGGCGCTGCAACGTGCGCGCGATTTAATCAACGACGGCGAGCTGATGATTGTCGATGGCGCCGCAGGCGTAGTCATCGTCAATCCGGATCCGGAAGTCCTGTCCGAATATCAACTCAAACAAAACCAGTGGCAACTGGCGCAACAAAAACTGCAACTGATCAAAACCACCAAAGCGGTGACGGTGGATGGCATAGCGATTGATTTGCTGGCCAATATTGAAGTGCCGGAAGACGTGATTAGCGCCAAGGCCTCAGGTGCCGTGGGCGTCGGCTTGTACCGGACCGAGTTTCTGTTTATGAACCGTGCAGAAATGCCCGGCGAGCAGGAGCAGTTTGAGGCCTACAAACATGTAGCCGAGGCTATGAAAGGCCATCCGGTGACCATCCGCACGCTGGACATTGGTGCCGACAAGCAACTGAACCCGGATGAAGTAGTGACTGCGACCAACCCGGCACTGGGTTTGCGCGCTGTGCGTTATTGCCTGGCCGAGCCGCATATTTTCCACAGCCAGTTCCGCGCCTTGCTACGCGCCTCGCATTATGGCCAGGTCAAAATCCTGATTCCCATGCTGTCGACGCTGGCCGAACTGCGGCAAACCAAACTCTTGCTGGAACGAGCCAAAGAGTCACTGCGCCAGCAAAAAATTCCTTTTGACGAACAGATCCAGCTGGGTGGCATGATAGAAATTCCTGCCGCCGCCATTAATGCTGACGCCTTCGCGCAAGAGCTGGACTTCCTGTCCATCGGCACCAACGACCTGATTCAATATACGCTGGCGATTGACCGCGCCGATGATGCCGTCGCACATTTGTACAACCCCTTGCATCCGGCAGTGCTGCGCCTGATGCAGATCACGATTCAGGCTGCGGCAAAATATGGCAAATCGGTCTCGGTCTGCGGGGAGATGGCGGGCGATATCAAACTGACGCGCTTACTGGTCGGCATGGGCATGCGCCAGCTATCCATGCACCCGGCACATATTCTGAGCGTGAAATCGCAAATCCTGCAGAGTGAAGAAAATATCCTGTCCAAGCAGGCAAAAAAAATCCTGTCATTCAATGATCTGGAAAAAATCGTACCGCTGATTAAAAAATATAACGGTGAGTTGCTTTAGCAAGAGGCGCGCAGCCTCTTGCATTTAGTAAGCTCATCACCATCATCAATATATACAATCACCCAAACGCGAACATTTGGCCAATAATAGGCCTCTATCAGATATTGCAACCCTCAAAGGATACGTTGTGAGCACCAATCCATTACTCGTTTTTAACGGCCTGCCAAAATTCGATGACATCCGCCCTGAGCATGTGTCGCCGGCGATTGACAGCCTGCTGGCTGAAGGCCGTACCCTGGTTGAGCAATTAGCCACAGCAGCGGACACCCCTGACTGGCAAAACTTTGTGCAACCGATCGAAAACTATTCGGAAAAACTATCGCGTAGCTGGGGACCGGTCGGCCATATGAACGCCGTGGTCAATACGCCAGAACTGCGTGAAGCCTACAATGACAATCTGGCCAAACTGACTGATTTTTATAGCGACCTGTCACAAGATGAACGTCTGTATAACAAATACAAAACCATTCAGGTCAGTGCAGGCTACGCACAACTCAGCCGCGCACAGCAAAAGATCATAGACAATGAAGTACGCGGTTTCAAACTGGGCGGCGCGGAATTGGCCGCGGCAGAAAAAGTCCGCTTTAAAGCCATTGCCGAGCAATTGTCTAAATTGGGTAGCAAGTTTGAAGAGAACATTCTCGATAACACCAACGACTTTAAACATGTGGTCGCAACTGCGGACGAACTCGGCGGCTTGCCGGAAGACGCCCTGCAAGCGGCGGCTGAAGCCGCCAAGGCCGAGGGCAAAACAGGCTATCTGTTTAGCCTGCATTTCCCGTCCTATATGCCGGTGATGCAATATTGCGAAAACCGCGCACTGCGCGAAATACTATATCGCGGCTATGCCACCCGTGCCTCAGAATTCAGCAAGCCCGAGTGGGATAACACCCACCTGATTGCCGATCTGCTCAAACTCAAACGTGAAGAAGCACAATTGCTGGGCTTTAATAACTATGCCGAGCTGTCACTGGCGACCAAAATGGCGGATACACCAGCACAGGTGATCGACTTTTTGGATACGCTGGCCAAACGCGCCAAACCATATGCCGAGAAAGACATGGCCGAACTGAAAGCCTATGCCGAAAAACTCGGCTTTAGCGATATGCAAGCCTGGGATGTGGCGTTTATCAGCGAAAAACTGCGCGAAGAGAAATACGCCTTTTCCGACCAGGAGGTCAAACAATACTTCCCCGAAGACAAGGTGCTGGCGGGACTGTTTAAAGTGGTGGAAACCATTTTTGGCGTACAAGTGCGTAAAACCGATGCGCCGCTGTGGCATAAAGATGCGGGCTTTTATGAAATCAGCGACCAGCAGCGCCAGCCGATTGCCTACTTTTATATCGACTTGTACGCGCGCCAGGGCAAGCGCGGGGGGGCCTGGATGGACGCATGTATTACCCGCCGCAAAACCGCCAGTGGCATTGAGTTGCCAGTCGCTTACCTGACCTGTAACTTCTCCGCCCCGGTCGGCGACAAACCTGCCTTGTTTACGCACGACGAAGTCATCACTCTGTTCCATGAGTTTGGCCACGGCCTGCACCACATGCTGACACAAGTCGATGAGTACAGCGTGTCTGGCATCAAGGGCGTGGAATGGGATGCCGTCGAACTGCCCAGCCAGTTTATGGAAAATTTCTGCTGGGAGTGGGACGTGTTGCGCCACATGACCGCCCACGTGGAAACTGGCGAGCAATTGCCACGCGCCCTGTTCGACAAAATGGTCGCGGCCAAAAACTTCCAGGCCGGCATGCAAACCGTGCGTCAAATTGAATTCTCATTGTTTGATATGCGCCTGCACAGTACGTTTGACCCCGCTGGCAAGCAAACCGCTCTGGATATCCTGGCACAAGTACGTGATGAAGTGGCCGTATTACGCCCACCAGCATGGAACCGTTTTCCGAACAGCTTTAGCCATATTTTTGCCGGTGGTTATGCCGCGGGCTATTACAGCTACAAATGGGCAGAAGTATTATCCGCCGATGCCTATAGCCTGTTTGAAGAATTGGGCGTGTTGTCTGAAACAGCGGGTAGCCGCTTTAAGAATGAAGTGCTAGCGCAAGGCGGTGCCCGCCCGGCCATGGAATCGTTTGTTGCCTTTAGAGGCCGCGAACCCAGCATGGATGCCTTGCTCAGACATAACGGCATGAGCCACTAACGCAACCTCAAGCCAGGTCTCGCCAGACTTGGCTTTTTAATTTACTTTATCCAAGGACGCCTTTATGTCACACACTGCGCGCTGGCTTTTAATTGCCATATGCTTTGCTTCCTCTTACAGTTTTGCCAGCCAATCTGCCGACGACGATATTCAAGCCAAAACGCCAGAAGGCGACGAGGTAGTCCTGCACTCCAACGGCTATTGGGAGTTTAAAGACGCAAAAAAAGCTGCGGTGGCCAAAGTCAAAGTGGAAGAGTTTGAGCGTAGCAATGGCTGTCCGCTTGGTATGCGCCCGAGTTTTCTCGGCATGGGTCGCTGTATTTCATATGATGACCCTATCCTCAAGCGCGGCTCATTAAGTGGTAAAAGCCGTTGACCATTCAGACAGCAAGAAAGCACTAAAACAGGGCAGCCATGGCTGCCCTGTTGCATTTTGTGTGCTGCGAAGCACCCATCACTTTTATGCCAACTCACTGATAGCAATTGGTTTTCTCCGGCAAAGCCAAGTGGAACGCGCCTTGCTTAAACATGGTTTTACATTTAATGTTGAAGCACCATGATTAACTCACTCGACTTTGCCCGCCACGGCGACAAACAAAACTCAGCTTTTTTTGAGGAGTATTTACAGAAGCTGCTTGAAGAACGCGATCAGATGGGTCTGACGGAGATGATTCAGGAAATTGATGCGCTGATGATCACGGTGGACCCGGATCATTCAATTCAATATATCGCTGAATTGTCGCTGATGACCTCCTACCATTACCTGGTCACGCTGGAGAGTGAAAAGCACTGGACGCATGTGTTGCGTATAGACCTCAACTCGCCAGACTTGCTGGTACGCGAGGTCAAAGACCCCAATCTGCGTGGTATTTTCCGTTCACTGAATGAAATTTACCCGGTGGGTGCGCGCAAACCCAATAGCCGCTATATGGGCGAGATTATCCGCGTCAGCAATATGCATGAGGTGGTCAAATTGCAGGAAGAACGCGAATTCCGCTTCTTCACGCAAGACGAGGTACGCAAACTGGAGCTGCCTGGCAATGTGGCGATCAGCAAGCCGTCGCCGTATACACATAATATCGTTGGCTATATGAAACGTGATCCTGGCGAACTGCGTGTGTATTCACTGGGCATTAGCACCATACGCACCGATGTGCAGGCCGCGTATGAGCAAGCCAAAGACCAGCAGGCCAAGCTGCGTATAGACGACCTGATTCTGCCGGTCGACCACCTGGCCACGCGCGTCTATAGCCAGAACCGTGAAGTGGCGATTCTGGAATACCTGTCCTGGTCCAGCTATTTTTTCTGGGGCGCTTACAATATCTGGGACCAGAACTCCTCAACCAATGTCACCAAGAGTGTGCATGGTTTTGCCGAAACCAAGAGCCCGGCCAAAGTGTTCACCGCCAACAACACGCCCTACTTTGTGAATCACCTGGAGAAACTGCCCTCGCCGACCGAAACCTTTGTGCGCAACTATGGCCCGCGCTTGCACCACATTGCTTTATCGGTGAAAGACGGCACGCGTGATGGCAAGGAAAATATCGACTTTGTCGTCAATGCCATTGCCAGCCAGGGCAAAGGCTTTTTGCTGGATGTGATCGGCTCGAAAGAAGAAGGGCTGAAACAGATATTCTCCAATGCCTCGGAGCATTCCTCACTGATTATTGAATACGTGCAACGCTACGATGGCTTTGATGGCTTTTTTACGCGCGACAACGTAGCCAAACTCACGGAAGCGGCCGGCGTGGAAGAAGGGGTACTGGAAGCGCAAGCCAAACTGAGCCAGCTGGCCGGTAAATAAGCTGGCCAGCGTCATGCCTTATACTGGGTGCGATTCCATCACCTGAACACCCTATGCATCACGACTTCTGGCATCAGCGCTGGCAACATCAGCACATTGGCTTTCATTTAAACGCGGTAAATCCGTTTTTATTGGCGCACTTTCACGCACTAAACTTGCAACCCGGCCAACGTGTGTTTGTCCCCTTATGCGGCAAAACGCTGGATATTCACTGGTTATTGACGCAAGGCATGCAAGTCGTGGGGGCTGAGCTCAGTGCATTAGCGGTGGATGCATTATTTACTGAGCTTAAACTCACACCAAAAGTCACACAAGCTGGTGGCCTCAGGCATTACCGTGCCAAACAAATAGAGATATTTCAAGGTGACTTTTTCGCACTCACCCAAGACCAGCTAGGCACCGTGGATGCCACCTATGACCGCGCGGCCCTGATTGCCTTGCCAGACGAGATGCGCAAACAATACTGCCAATCCCTGATGGCCATCACGCAAACCGCACCGCAATTGCTGGTCAGTTTCCAGTATGACCAGTCTTTAGTGCCTGGCCCGCCCTTTAGCGTCCACAAAGAAGAAGTAGCTACCCACTATCATGCACATTATGTGCTGACAGAGCTAGCCAGCATCACGATGGAAAAAGGCTTGAAAGGACAGTATCCGGCTGAAGAAACGGCTTGGCTACTCAGCCCGCGCTAAGACACAACCGGCCAGACTGTCATGTTGCTCCAGCCAGTGTTGCAAGCTTTCTACCACTTGATGTGCATGCGCTCTTACCAGTTCGCTTGGCTGCCGCAGATCTGGCACCACTACCACGCGCAAACCTGCGGCAATCGCTGCCTGTGCACCCAGTTCGCTGTCTTCAAACGCAATACACTCCTCTGCGGACAACCCCAGTTTTTCCAGCGCCAATAAGTAAATATCCGGGTGAGGTTTACCGCGTTTGACTTCCTGCCCGCTGGTGACATGGCTGAAATAATCCAGTACACCGGTATGCGTCAAGCGATGGGTGATATGCGGAATCGGCGAAGAAGAGGCCACACTGCAGACAATGCCTTGTGACTGGTAATACTGCAACAAGGCCTGCGCGCCATGTTTGAGGGGAAATGCATGATCGCGCAGTGCTAGAAACGCATTCAAGCCCTGCATCACGTGCTGGAAGTTGGCTTCGCCGCCCAACTGTTGCGTCATCAGCCGCGTGGAATCTGACCATACCCGCCCCACCAGCTCGACATATTCGGCCTGTGTATAAGTGATGCCGATAGTAGCTGCTGCCTGGATGCAGCCTTGCATAATAATGCGCTCGGAATCGATCAGCAGACCGTCCATGTCAAAAATAGCCGCTTTAATCACTGACAATGCTCATGTGCAAATAAAACCCTATTTTACCGCGACTGAGTTGCGGCTAAACACACACTTTTCAGCATATATGCGTTTATTTGTCGCCAACATCCAGTCAAATCAACACAACTTAACAAAGGGTGGCTAATATAAAAGCACATGACACCAGCACACCGGCGGTTCATGCCATACAGAGATCGCCACAGTAGCGTGGATGAACAGGTGGCGGCACTTCAATCGACAAAGTATCAAATCGTAAAGGAGCCCCACGATGGACAAAGCAAAACTGTATACCTTGCGCTGGTCAGCCATGCAAATCGCCAGACTGTCTGCCGACCCGAAAGTGGATGCACTGGCACTCAGCCAGATTGAAATCCTGTCACAATTGCTGGAAGAACCGGTCCCCGAAGAGTTCAGGCCGCCGGAACCACCTCGCCCCAGTTTGCATCCGGAAGCAGTGGTCTCTGAAAAAAAGCGCTATCCGCTCGGCGAAAGAAAACTGTGGTATCCAGAAGCCGTCGTACGCACGGACATTAAACGCGCGGCACAGGGTGAATACCCCAAATCCTATCCCTATGGCGCCATCGTGCATTTCACCGCCGGACAATACACCAAAGGCCTTGAAAATGCAGTGAGTGCCATTGCGGGCAGCCCGTATTTCTTTTGCTGCATCAGCACCGACGGCAAACTGGTGCAAGCTAATCCGCTCAACCAATGGGGCTATCATGCTGGCGAAAGCGCCTGGACCATCGCTGGTGAAAAACGCAGTGGCGTCTCCAACTTTCTGGTGGGTATTGAAATCACCAATCCCGGGCGGCTCGAAGTACATAACGGCAAGTATTACACCTATTGGGATACCAGTCACAAACAGCCCATAGACGCCAAAAAAGTACGCGTGATTGATCAAAACACCGACAACATGCTGGCTGGCGCCTATTTGCCTTATAGCAAAGCGCAGGAAACCACGCTGATTGAGTTTCTGCTATGGGCCAAAGCAAACAACCCCAGCGTGTTTGACTTTGACTATGTACTCGGCCATGACGAAGTGGCTGGCCCCAAAGGCATAGGCCGCTGGCGCAAAAATGACCCGGGCGGTGCGCTGTCAATGACCATGACTGAATTCAGGCAATTACTCAAGGATGAATATAAACAGCGCTATGGTTAGTATGCGCAGGCAAAAAAATGCCCCGACAAGTCGGGGCCAATCGTAGACTTTACTACTGAATCTACGTCCTCACAGGGGGTAGATTAAACGATGCGCATGCCTCCAGAGTTGACTCACATCAAACCGCCTGCTGAAAACGCTGCAAATCGTGCTGAGGGTAAAGCTAAACCGTAGCGTATTCTAGCGGCGTCACCGTGACATTCACGGTCAAATGTTGCTGACCACCACCCAGCACGACGCCACGCATGGGGGACACATCACTGAAGTCGCGACCCCAGGCCACGGTAATATGCTCTTGCTGCACCAGGCAGTTATTGGTCGGGTCGAAGTCTACCCAGCCATACACCGGGCAATACACCGACACCCAGGCATGTGACGCGTCCGCACCAACCATACGCGGCTGCCCTGCGGGCGGGTGTGTGAGGATATAGCCGCTGACGTAGCGGCATGCCAGCCCCAGTGAACGCAAGGCACCGATCATCAGGTGGGCAAAATCCTGGCAAACACCGCGACGACCTTTGAGCACTTCATCCAGCGGTGTGGAAATATCTGTCGCTTGCGGGTCAAACTCAAACTCGGAATAGATATGCTGGGTGAGTGCCATGGCGGCGTCCAGCAACGACCGTTGCGGGGTGAAACACTGGCGCGCAAAGCTGGCCAGCGCCTCGCTGACTTGCACCTTCGCCGTGGCATAAACAAAAGGCGTGGCGCTTAAATGTTGCGTAGCCTGCAATTGCAAGGTGTCGTGCACGCTTTCCCAGGCCGGGCTTTGTAATAGTTCAGCCAGGATAGGCCGCGGCTGCACATCCACCTGAAACCGCGACGTCACCTCCAGTGACTCATGTGGCACCAATAAGGTGACGTAATCATTATGATTGCCAAAAAAATCCAGGCGCCGTGATTGCTCAGCCGGCACCGGCTCACAGACCAGCGTATAAGACACGCACTGCTGAAAATCCGTCTGGCGCGGCATCATATGCAATAACTGCTGTGACTGGATCACAGGAATATCGTAGCTGTATAGGGTTTGGTGCTCGACCTGATAACGCATCGCCAGTCCTTAATAACGCGGGATCACCAGCGGACTGGCATAACTGAAAAAACGCAGACTCAGCCGGTCTGACAAGGTGAGTGTGACGGCATAAGTGCGGTTAAGCCACTCGGCCAGTGCGGCATTCCCAACCGTAAAGCATTGATCCGGGTCCAGTTGCAGCAAGGCTTGCCAGCAATCATTGAGCTCAGTAGCAATGCCGCCAGCGTTATCTTGTGCATCCATTTCTTCCAGGTATTTCACCAGGCCTTTAATCTGGAACACCACAGAATTAGGGTTATTGTCGTCCATCAACAGCAGGTCCAGCACCGGCAACCATTCCGGCTGTGCCGCGTAACGGGCACGATAAGTCACCAGGTTATTGGTCACTTGCAGCAGCCACTCCAGGTTGCTGTGCTGCGGCATAGCAAGTGCGCGGCTGAGCAACACACACATAAACTGCAAGCGCTCAATACGCCGCCCAAGTGACATAAAGCGCCAACCGAGGTCACGCGTCATCCAGTCCATGGCAAAGCCGGTGAGCGTTACAAAATGATTGATGGCCTGCTCAATGTAAGACAGAGCGTCTTGCAACGTGGCATGCTGGTGACGGGTAATAAACAAACGCGACAACACATTGACGGTACGCCAGTGGTCATTCGAAATGCGCTCACGCAGGTTAAATGCCTGCTGGAATAATTGCTGCACACTGGTGGCCAAGCTATTGGATTGTTGTGAAAACACGGACTGGATCAATAGCGGTTCAATATCATCGTCTGCCCATGGCTGCCAACTGGCTAAGGCCTCCTCGTCCTCGGGACAAGGCAGTAAATCAAACCACTGACACAAACCCTGCATGGTGATCCACTCGCCATCGCGCATTTCTGGCGTGTACTCAAGCAGAGCCCGGATCGTGGCACGCAACATCATGGCTTTTTGCAGATTGCGTACCGAGTAGCGGCCATACCAGAACAGGTTTTCCGCCATGCGGCTCGAGAGATAGGCATTCTCGCGCACCAGATCCTGGCTGGAATTGGTTTTGCGCAACAGGCTGAATGGCGGCTGGCTATCATGTGACAACACCCAGGTATCTTTGCTGGTGCCGCCACGCTGCATGGTCACCACGCGCGCATCCTTGCCACTGGCAACCCGGGACAAGCCGCCGGGTAAAATCGCATAACCATTTGGTGTAGCAAACGCATACACACGCAGGCTCACGGCGAGCGAACCGATTTGCGGCTGATGCTGATGGCTGGTGAGTACCGGCGCATGCGAAATATCCACTTGCTCCTGGGCAATATAATGATCAGGCTGCGCCCGTAGCCGCTCAATCAACGACTCTTTTTGGCTGGGATTTAAGTCCTCACCAAAAATGGGCGAAGACCGCACCTGCGGGTAAGCCGGTTTGATCACCAGGTCATCCAGATGCTGGATCACATATTCCAGCGCAGCGGGTTCACCACACCACCAGGTGCCCACCGACGGCATACGTAGCGCCTCGCCTAACAATGACTGGCATAAATTGGGTAAAAATCCGAGTAAAGCGCCAGATTGCAACAGGTTGGCGCCAAGCGCATTGGCGATCAGCACATTACCCAGACGGGCGGCCTGCGTCAGGCCAGCCACGCCCAGCAATGAGTCGGCATTCAACTCCAGCGGATCACAATAATCATCATCAATACGGCGCAAGATGGCATGCACCGGCCGCAGCCCGGCAATGGTTTTTAGCCAGACAATGCCATTGCGCACGGTGAGGTCGCTGCCTTGTACCAGTGGGTAGCCCAGATAGCCAGCCAGGAAGGACTGCTCATGATAAGTCTCGTTATAAGGTCCGGGAGTCAGAATAACCACCAACGGAGGCTCCCCTTGCCCCAGTGCGGCAATGCCAGGGACAGTCTGCGCCTGATTATCAGCCACCCGGTGTCCCCAATGCGCCAGACTGTCGCGCATGCTGGCAAAAAATCCACTCAGCCGCTCAATATTCAAGTCACGGAACAACTCTGGAAAAGCACTCGAAATAATGGTGCGGTTTTCCAATGCATAACCCGCACCCGTCGGTCCTTGCGTACGGTCAGACACCACCCACCATTGGCCGTTGGGCGCACGCGCAAGATCGACCGCATAGTGATGCAAGGCGACATTATCGTAATGCGGGATGCCGACACATGACGGCAAAAAGCCGTTATGGCCGTAAATCAGGGCTGGTGGCAATTGACCGCTGGCCAATAAACGCTGCTCGCCATAAACATCAAGCAATACCTGATTAAGCAAAGTAGCCCGCTGCGCCACCGAAGCAGCAATGTGTTGCCATTCGTCCTGCGGAATAATCAGCGGTAGTACATCCAGGTCCCACGGACGCTGCACGCCATGCGTATCGGCGTAGACGTTATACGTCACGCCGTTATCCCGCACCTGCCTTTGCACCGCCTCAATGCGTTTGCGCATCGCTGTTGGCTCTTCGGACTCAAGCTGTGCCAACAGCGCTTGCCAGTGTGGGCGCGCCTGGCCGTTGCTATCCAACAGTTCGTTGTAGCGGTCAGAAAAATAAAGCTGATTAAGCACTGATTGCATGCTGGGTAAGGGGGCGATCAAAAGCCATTAGTTAACAAGACATATACATTTAGATGACACCCAGTGTAACAGGATGTTCAACCATTGGCCTGCCAGCGCAGATCCAGGGTGAATGGAAAACGCGGATTGGGTGGCTCTTTTACCACATCCACCTTGCCTGGCGTATGTCCATGCGCCCAGAAACGGGCAAACCGGCGCGCCTCTGCTTCATTGGCATTGACCGGAAAAGTGCTGTAATTGCGCCCGCCCGGATGTGAGACATGGTAAGTACATCCCCCCAGCGACTTTTGACTCCAAGTGTCCACCAGGTCGAATACCAGCGGCGCCTGCACCGGAATGGTCGGGTGCAATGCGGACCAAGGATTCCAGGCACGGAAGCGGATGCCGGCGACATATTCCCCGGTATTGCCTGTCGCTTGCAGCGGCAACGGGCGACCGTTACAGGTCACCACATGGCGACCATCCGTCAAGCCGCGCACCCGCAACTGCATGCGTTCGACAGACGAATCGACATAACGCGCCGTGCCGCCGCCAGATACTTCTTCACCCAGCACGTTCCAAGGCTCTATGGCCTGCCGTAACTCCAGCTCAATACCGTGATAGGCAACCGTACCATAGCGTGGAAAACGAAACTCAATAAATGGCTCAAACCAGCGCTGCTCAAAGGCGCAGCCTGCCGCGCGCAAATCAGCCACCACATCAGCAATGTCCTGCGCCACAAAACTGGGCAGCATCCAGCGGTCATGCAACTCAGTCCCCCAATGCACCAATTTACCGGTGTAAGGTGTTTTCCAGAAACGGGCGACCAGCGCGCGTAACAACAAGCTTTGCAGCAAACTCATGCGCGCGTGCGGTGGCATTTCAAATGCCCTGAACTCGACCAGACCCAAACGCCCGGTCGGTCCATCTGGCGAATACAGTTTGTCGATAGAAAACTCGGCCCGGTGCGTATTGCCGGTTAAATCAACCAGCAAATGCCGCAGCAACCTGTCAACCAGCCAAGGCTGCTGACTCTCCTCACCCGGCGTCAGCATTTTCTCCATCTGCTGGAAAGCAATGCCCAATTCATACAAATTATCGTCGCGCGCCTCATCCACACGCGGTGCCTGGCTGGTAGGTCCAATAAACGTACCTGAAAACAGGTAAGATAAGGCCGGGTGATTCTGCCAGTAGGTAATCAAACTGCGCAGCACATCCGGGCGGCGCAGCATGGGGCTGTCTGCCGCCGTATCACCACCCAAGGTGACATGGTTACCGCCGCCCGTGCCTGTATGGCGCCCGTCCAGCATAAATTTCTCCGTGCCCAACCTGCACACACGCGCCGCTTCATACAGTGTACCGGTATTCGCCACCAGTTCCGTCCAGCTTTTAGCCGGGTGGATATTCACTTCAATGACGCCAGGATCCGGCGTCACGCTGAGTAATTTCAAGCGGCTATCGCGCGGTGGCGTATACCCTTCCAGCCACAATTTAAGCTTGAGGTCGGCAGCTGTTTGCTCGATTGCACTGAGTAAATCGAGGTAGTCTTCCAGGCGCGTCACCGGCGGCATAAAGACATATAGGCGCCCTTGCCGCACTTGCACGCACAAGGCAGTGTGAATCACCTCGCGCGCCTTGGGCTGGATGGTTTTGTGTTTAAGCCTGACTTTGGGCGTATTGGTATCGCCCAGCGCGGCTTGTTCGGCAAACGAATCCAGGGTAAATGCTGGCTCAACGTCAGCAGGTAACTGCCATGGCAATGAAGACAATGGCAATCGCAAGCCCATCGGTGAGTCGCCAGCCAATAAATAAAGATGTTCACGCCGCAGCGGCCACTTACTGGTGAGCCACTCACCAGCCGCCTTTGATTCTACTGGCTTTAACGGCATCACATAGCCGACCACCTTGCCCAACCCTTGATTCAGCACATTGGCCAATCGTTTGCGTTCAGCGCCATCGGTCAAATCAGCTTTGAGCGGATCCACATTGTGCGATAACTGCTGCTCCTGCTGCGCCAACGACCAGACATCCTCATAAGCAGGCACCACACAGGCGCGCGGGAAACCCAAGATATCGGCCAAATGCGAGACAAAGGCCTGCGCCTGCTTGGCGGTGTAACCATTATTCTCTGACTCAACAGAAAACAGGCTGACATCGCGCCACACTGGCTTGCCATCTGGCCGCCAGTAGATATTAATCGCCCAGCGCGGCAAAGGCTCACCGGGATACCATTTACCCTGACCGTAATGCAGGAAGCCATTGGGGGCAAAATGTGCCTTGAGCTGCGATGCCAGCTCACCCGCCAACTGCCGCTTGTGTTCGCCCAATGCCAGCGTATTCCACTGCGCGCCATCCATATCATCAATCGACACAAAGGTCGGCTCACCCCCATGCGTCAAGCGTACATCCATTTTGGTCAGCTGTTTGTCGACCTGCTCGCCGAGCTTCACAATGGCCTGCCAGTCCGCTTCACTATACGGCTTGGTCACACGCGGATCTTCATGAATGCGGGTCACCGACATCTCGTGGTGAAAAGTGACTTCAGCGACATCGGTAAACCCGACCACCGGCGCCGCAGACGAAGGCAGCGCGGTGCAGGCCAGCGGAACATGCCCTTCACCGGCCATCAGGCCTGAGGTCGGGTCCAAGCCGACCCAACCGGCGCCAGGAATAAACACCTCGGTCCAGGCATGCAAGTCGGTAAAATCCACTGCCGTACCACTTGGCCCGTCCAGCGCCTCAACATCGGCTTTAAGTTGTATCAGGTAACCGGACACAAAACGTGCAGCCAGGCCAAGGTTGCGCATAATCTGCACCAGTAACCAGGCCGAATCGCGGCAAGAACCCGTGCGCTTTTGCAAGGTTTCTTCGGGCGTTTGAATGCCTGGCTCCATACGCACGGTATAGCCAATATCGCCTTGCAACCGCTGATTCACCGCGACCAGAAAATCCACGATGCCAATCCCGGGTTGCACCACCTGCTGGCGAATGTGCCCCATCCAGCCTTGCAACAAAGGCGTCATCGGCTCAGCCTGCAAATAAGCGGTTAACTCAAACGCCTGTTGCTCGGTGTAATTGAACGGAAAGTGTTCGGCATATTTCTCTACAAAGAAATCAAACGGATTGATCACCGTCATGTCCGCCACTAAATCGACCGTAAAGTCGAGCTCGCGCACCATTTCGGGGAATACAAACCGGGCGATGTAATTACCGTAAGGGTCTTGCTGCCAATTGATAAAGTGTTTTTCAGGCTTCACGCTCAGTGAATACGACAACACAGGCGTGCGTGCGTGCGCGGCAGGCTTCAGGCGGACTTCGTGAGGAGACAGACTGACCAGGCGGTCGAACTTGTAACTGGTGCGGTGATGCAAAGCAACGCGGATAGCCACTGCTACTCCTTATTAGAATTATGGTTCTGAGCAGTGAGATGCAGGAAATATGCCAGTTGCGCCAGCATAAGCGCTAGCGCAACCGAAGGAGATTTTTTAAATCACTAGTTGCAGCGCTATTTACCGCCGCCTACCAGGCTTTTCACGGCGCTGACGACATCGCCTGGCATGACCACAATTTTACTGTTATTGGAGTCAGCCATTTTTTGCAAGGACTGAATGTAGCGATCCCCCAATAGAAAGGTCGCTGAAGCATTATTTTCTTTCACCGCCTCAGCAATCATCTTAATCGCCTCAGCGGAGGCATTCGCCCCCACCATTTGCGCCTCGGCATCTTTACGCGCCGCTTCCAGGCGCGCTTCCGCGTTCAGAATCAACGACTGTTTGGCACCTTCCGCCTCGGTCACCACCGCCACACGCTCACGCTCGGCAGCGGCTTGTCTTTCCATGGCGTCCTGCATATTGGCAGAAGGTTTGATATCCTGAATCTCGACGCTTTTCACAGTCAAGCCCCAATCCAGCGCCTCATCGGCAATGGCTTCCTTGAGTTCGGCCTTGATGCGGTCACGCGAAGTCAGCGCGTGGTTTAAATCCATACCACCAATAATCGAGCGCAAACTGGTTTGCACCATATTGCGCATGGCTTCGCGGAAGTTTTCAATACCATACACGGCACGTTCGATATTAGTGACTTTGATAAACGCCACCGCATTGGCCAGAATCACCGCATTATCGCGCGTAATCACCTCTTGCTCTGGCACATCCAGAATAATGTCCTTGGTGGTGACTTTGTAACTGACTGTACTCAAAATCGGGTTAATCACATGCAAGCCTGGCACTAAAATGCCAGCAAACTTGCCCAGGCGCTCAACTACCCACTCCTCGCCCTGCGGCACAATACGTACGCCTTTAACGATGGCAATAATCGCCAATATCAATATGATGATGCTGATTTCCATGTGTATTCCTCTAGTGAAAAATATTGAGCTGCTGCATTCAGCAACCCCAAAAGTCTTGGGCTAGTGTCGCTTAGTGTTGTCTCAGTGGCGCAACACGCAAGCCATTGCCTTCCACTGCCATGATTTTGGCAGGCTGATCGATAGCGATGTCTACGTCCGCATAGGCGGTCCATTCTTTGCTGCCCATCACGCCTTGGCTAAAACGAATTTTGCCGGGCTGTGCCGGGCTGACGGCAACGGTGATCACGCCCTGGCGACCAATCTCCTCACCCTGTGCCTGCCCGACACGCGGTGCCGGATGGGCTTGTTCCCGCTTGCGCCAGATGGCGACGGCCAATACGGAAAAAATGGCATAGATGACGATTTGCCAAGCAAGACTAAAGGCTGGGAATAACCAGGAAAACAATGCCATGACCAAGGCGGCGACGCCTGGCCAAAGCAAATACAAAGTACCGGACATCATTTCCAGACACAATAAAATCAGGCCGATAACGCCCCAACTCCAGACCAGTTGCACGGTGCTCACCTCTCTATTGTTTTTAATATATCCTATCAGAAAAGAACGTATTCTTGCTGCCTATTGCATACATGGCAATCACGCTGCTTGTATTAGCATGCCCTAGACTATCCGTTTAACATCGTTACCAAACAAGGAGAATTATGGAGATCGTCACCTTAGTCATATTCGCAGTTTTAACGCTTTATATCATCATGCTGTATAACAGTTTAGTCAGCGTTAAAAACAACATTGCCAAAGCCTGGTCGAATATTGAAATACTGCTGAAGCAGCGTCATGACGAGTTGCCTAAACTCATTGATACCTGCAAGCAATACATGAAGCATGAACAAGAAACCCTGGAAAAGGTCATGTTAGCCAGGTCACAGGTGTCTAAAGCGCAGCAGTCACACGACGTTAACGCCTTGGGGACAGCCGAAGGTGCATTGCGCACAGGATTAGGCAATCTGTTTGCCCTGGCAGAAGCGTATCCTGAATTAAAAGCCAACGAGAATTTTCTGCATTTGCAATCCCGTATCAGCGGGCTAGAGAACGCCATTGCTGACCGTCGTGAGTTTTACAATGAAAGTGTTAATATCAACAACGTACGTATCGAACAGTTTCCCGATCTGTTAGTGGCGAAACTATTTAACTTTCCACGCTTTGAGCTCATGCGTTTTGCCAGCGAAGAACTGCGAGACATCGATATCGGCAAACGCTTTAATAGTTAAGCTGTACTATGTTGCAGTTTTTACGCGGTCACGATAACGACGCGATCACGTCCGTTGGCCACCTGACCTTGTTGCTGATGGCCGTGTATGCTCATAATCAAAGAGTATGGATAGGCTGTTGCAGTTTGATCGGCCTCATCAGCCTCTGGGCCTGGGCAGCTAACTACCAAAGATGTCGCGTCATTTCAGATACACCGACCTCACGCATCGCCTCCGCTGCACAAGGCTATGTTGAACTGTATGGGCGCACTGCGATGGCCTACAACAATTTACTCATCAGCCCCTACAGCCACACGCGCTGTATTTGGTACCGTTATCGCGTCTATGAAAAAGAAGACAAAGGCTGGCGCCAGGTCAGCAATCATACCAGTGACAGTACGATAGAGATTAGCGATGGCACGGGCAGCTGTGTGATCGATCCAGATCATGCAGAAGTCATTGCGCCCGATCGCCGGGTGGTAAACCAAGGCAGCTATAAATATGTGGAGGAGCTGCTGAGAAGCGACTCAGTTTATGCCTTAGGCGAGTTCGCGACCATAGGCGGCGCCAACTCCATACTCGACTTGAAATCAGATGTGACTGCCTTGCTGGCATCCTGGAAGGAAAACAAACAATCGTTGTTGCAGCGCTTTGACCTGGATGGTAATGGCGAGATTGATTTTAAAGAATGGGAATTAGCACGCAGGGCGGCTATGCGTGAAGTCGAGAAAGAACATAGAGAGATCCGCGCATCAGATGGCGTCCATGTGATGCGGGCACCAAAAAATGGCCGACCATTTCTATTATCCAACCTATCACCGCAAAAGTTACGCACTACCTATCGATGTTGGGGTGCCGTGCATTTAACCATTCTCTTTCTGGCAGTGGCAGGCGCACTATGGTTCTGGCAAGGCCATACACTGATCGAACTGTTTACTTAAGTGTCTGAAAGCGCACAATGTAAGAAGTCGTGTTGTCTACCAGTGGATTGTACTCGGTAGCATTCAGTCCACGGTCAGGCAGCCACCTGTCCAAGCCTCACCACTAGCATCCTGCCTGCATAAACCGCCCCTGAGCAACTATGAATATTTGAAGGCATGGCATCACTACTTGTGTCAAAATGGTGCAATGACTCAACCGCCTACGCGTCTCACGCTTGCCTCTGACCGTTACGAACGGCTGGCACAAATCAGGGAATACTTTCCGCAAGCCACCGGGCCAGATTTGTCCCAGGCCTGGCAAGGCGGTCGCGCGGCTGCATTGCAGAAATTATCTGCCGTGGATGCGGAAGGCTATGCGCGTAGCCGCAACCAGCTCGCCGGCGCGGTGACAGGGCTCTCGCCCTACTTGCGCCATGGCTGCCTGTCGCTACCGGAAACGGTGACAGATATTCATACCCGCTTTGGCAAACGTGCGCACAAACTCACCGCCGAACTCAGCTATCGCGATTATTTCCGCCAGGTATGGTACCGGTTTGGTGCAGCGATCATGCAGCCCATGGAGTCACCAAAAGTGGCTTTAGGTGAAAAACCCATGCCAGATTTTATTCCACAGGGCTTTACCGGGCTCGTGTGCATGGATGAAATTGTGCGTCAATTGCAGCAACAGGGCTATGTACACAACCATGCACGCATGTGGTTTGCAGCCTATGTCGTCCATTGGCTAAAAATAGACTGGCGACAAGCCGCAGACTGGTTTGAAACTCAACTGCTGGATGGTGACACCGCGTCCAACCACCTGTCCTGGCAATGGATTGCCTCCAGCTTCAGCAACAAGCCCTATCTGTTTAACAAAGAAAACCTGATCAAATTTGGTGGGGAGCCCTGGTGCAAGCAATGCCGTGTCACCTGTCCGTTTGAAGGCAGCTATGAGCAACTGCATCAACAACTGTTTACGGATGCCATGGCCGCTGACAAACCGGTCACACACCACCTGAACCCGCCTGAACCCGAACCGAAAGGCGTCGCCAGCCTGGTGTGGATCCATGATGAAATGCTGTCACCATCGCACGCACTGCATGCATTCAACTTGCCTGCCGTGTTTGTATTTGATGCATCGCTATACCAGCACTGGCCACTCAAGCGGCTACAGTTCATGGCGGATTGCCTGGCTGAAATGCCAGGGGCAGAGGTGTGGCTGGGAGAAACCAGACAAGTATTGGCGCAGCGTGCGCAGGGGCGCATCCTTACCCAGGATACCCCGCAACAAGCGCTCAAGCAGGCTGCTGGCGAACTGAATATTGAGTGGCGCACAGAGCCTGGTTTGACAGATGCCTCATTGAGCGACCATCAACTGATGCGTTTTAGCCGTTACTGGAAAGCCGTGGAGCCGTCACTGACAGCTTAAGTTTACGCAAACTAGCGCCTGCACCTGCGCTGCGGGCCTGCCCGCCTGTGGTAAAATCCCGCGCATGAATACTTCCAACCCAAACGCCAATACTCCTCGCGAACTCGCAAAATCCTTTGACCCAAAAACCATTGAAAGCCAATGGTATGCCTTTTGGGAAGGCAAAGGCTTTTATGCCGCAGGCATGAATCCGCAAGTGCAAGATAATTTCTGTATTTTGCTGCCGCCGCCTAACGTCACTGGCACCCTGCATATGGGCCACGGCTTTAACCAGACCATTATGGATGCCTTGACCCGCTACCACCGCATGCGTGGTGACAATACCTTGTGGCAACCTGGTACAGACCACGCGGGCATTGCCACGCAAATTGTGGTTGAGCGCCAGCTTGATGCCCAAGGTGTCAGCCGCCATGATCTGGGCCGCGAGAAGTTTCTGGAAAAAGTCTGGGAATGGAAAGAGTATTCTGGCGGCACCATCACTCAGCAAATGCGTCGCTTAGGCACCTCGCCCGACTGGAGCCGTGAGCGCTTCACCATGGATGCAGGCCTGAATAAAGTGGTCACCGAAACCTTTGTACGCCTGTATAACGAAGGCCTGATTTACCGTGGCAAGCGCCTGGTGAACTGGGATGTGAAACTGGGCACGGCCGTGTCTGACCTCGAAGTCGTGCAAGAGGAAGAAGATGGCGCCATGTGGCATATCAGCTATCCACTGGCAGATGGTTCAGGCGCACTGACTGTCGCTACAACGCGCCCTGAAACGATGCTGGGTGACGTGGCCGTAATGGTTAACCCGGAAGATGATCGCTACAGCCACCTGATAGGCAAAAATGTCATCCTGCCATTGTGCAATCGTGAAATCCCGGTGATTGCCGATGACTATGTAGACAAAGAATTTGGCACCGGCGTGGTGAAAGTGACGCCTGCACATGACTTTAACGACAATATGGTCGGCCAGCGCCAGGGCTTGGACAAAATCATTATCCTCAACCTGCAAGGCTTTGTACCCGCAGCAGCCGAAGTGTATGCTGCCGACGGTAGCGCCAAAACCGCGATCGCCTTGCCCGCCAACCTGATCGGGCTGGAGCGTTTTGCTGCACGCAAGCAAGTCGTTGCTGATCTCGAAGCCGGTGGCTTTTTGATCAAAGTTGAAAAACACAAATTGAAAGTGCCACGTGGTGACCGCACCAACGTGGTCATTGAACCCATGCTGACTGACCAGTGGTTTGTGGCCATGAGCAAAAAAGGCGACGATGGTCAAAGCATCACCGAAAAAGCGCTCGAAGTAGTGGCTAACGGTGAGATCAAGTTCTATCCGGAAAACTGGGTCAACACTTACAACCAGTGGCTGAATAATATCCAGGACTGGTGTATCTCCCGTCAGCTGTGGTGGGGCCATCAAATCCCGGCCTGGTATAGCGATGACGGCAAAACCTATGTGGCGCACGATGAAGCCGAAGCGCAATCGCTGGCGGCCAAAGATGGCTATACAGGCGCCCTGAAACGCGACGCAGATGTGCTGGACACCTGGTACTCCTCTGCCCTCTGGCCGTTCTCTACTCTGGACTGGACCGGCGACGAAGCCATTGATGCGCAGAACCAGGCCTTGCAGCAATACCTGCCATCCTCAGTACTGGTGACCGGTTTCGACATTATCTTCTTCTGGGTGGCGCGTATGGTGATGATGACCAAGCACATCACCGGCAAGATTCCGTTCAAGCATGTCTATGTGCATGGCCTGATCCGCGATGCCGAAGGCCAGAAGATGTCCAAGTCCAAAGGCAATGTGCTGGATCCGATTGACTTGATTGATGGTATTGATCTGGAATCGCTACTGAAAAAGCGCACCACCGGCCTGATGAATCCAAAAGATGCCGAGAAAATCGAGAAGCGCACACGTAAGGAATTCCCGGAAGGGATCGCCGCCTACGGCACGGATGCGCTTCGCTTTACCTTTGCCAGCTTGGCCTCACCTGGCCGCGACATCAAATTTGACCTGCAACGCTGCGAAGGCTATCGCAACTTCTGCAACAAACTGTGGAACGCCACCCGTTTTGTGCTGATGAACACAGAAGGACAGGACAATGGTTTTGGCGTGGAAAGTTGCGAAGACGGTGGCCGCAAGTTCAGCCAGGCAGATCGCTGGATCGTCTCACTGCTGCAACGCACTGAAGCTGAAGTTGAACGCGCCTTTAATGACTACCGCTTCGACCTCGCGGCCAAAGCCATTTACGAGTTTGTCTGGGACCAATATTGCGACTGGTACCTGGAAATCGCCAAGGTACAGATCCAGGGCGGCAGCGAGGCCGAGCAACGCGCAACGCGTCGTACGCTGTTACGCGTGCTGGAAACCATATTGCGCCTAGCGCACCCGATTATTCCGTTTATTACCGAAGAAATCTGGCAGACCATCGCGCCGATGACTGAGCTGAAAGACAAGTCACGCGGCACTGACAGCATCATGCTGCAAGCCTACCCGAAAGCGGACCTGGAAAAAATTGATGAGCAGGCCGAAGCCTGGGTGGCCACACTGAAAACGGCGGTTGAGGCTTGCCGCAGCTTGCGCGGCGAAATGAGTATCTCACCCGCTGCCAAGGTGCCATTGATTGCCGCCGGTGATGCAGAGCAACTGGCCACGTTTGCACCCTACCTCAAATCGCTGGCCAAGCTGGAAAACGTTGATATCGTTGCAGACTTACCAGAAGCCGACGCGCCGGTCATGCTCGCAAGTGACTTCAAGTTGATGCTCAAGGTAGAAATTGACGTCGCCGCAGAAAAAGAGCGCTTAGGTAAAGAAATTGCTCGTTTACAAGGCGAGATTACCAAAGCCAACAGCAAACTGGGCAACGAAAGCTTTGTTGCACGTGCGCCAGCAGCCGTGGTCGAGCAGGAAAAAGCCCGCCTGGCAGAGTTCAGTGCCAGTTTAGAAAAACTGCAAACGCAATTAAATAAACTCAGCTAAGCACTTAAACCTGAACATTTTGCAATGTGGCATCTCGCCTATCATCAGGCGACGGTGCCACACTTGTGGCAAAACTTGGCAAAGGCGTTTTTTCTGGCATTACAACCCACACAGTAATTGTGCAAACAAATACCGCAGTGCATACAAAAGTCGTTGTGCTCATTTTTCAGGTCAACCTGGCGCTCACAACCCGGGCAAATATTCTTGCCCAAGCGTTCTAGTGCGGTGTCATAGCCCAACTCTTCACGGCGCTGAAACTCAGGTTGCGACTCTGCTAACTGCTGCTGTGCCAGATAACGCTGCAGGGCAGCAATGGCATACCTGCCACCCACCACAGTTAGCAAAATACCGACCAGATAGCGCACATAACCACCATAATCTGGCAAATACGGCACCAGTTCAACGAAGAATGCCATCAGTGCAAAGATAATAAAGCCCCATACGAAAGGCCAGTACTGGGATTTGCGCTGTTTCACAAACAACCAGGCAGCTAGCCCCAGCAAAGGCAACGTCAGCAACAGCCGATACAAAAATACCCGCGTCGCCTTGTGTTGGTAAGCCTCGTCGAATTTTTTACGTGCCACCTCTTCCATGGCATTGATCTGCGTTTGCAGTTGCGCCTCATGCTGAAACAGGTTTGTTTGCTTCTGCTGAATATGCTCTACCGACTTCTCAGCATTGCGCTCCTGCACTTTCAGCGCATCCAATTGCTGTGTGCGCCTGACCAACTCATCATCCTGCGTTGACAACTGCGTCACGTCTCGCGTGGCTACCCAATTATCGAAAGTACTGCGCGCGGCCTGATAGTCTTTTTGTCTAATCGTAAGCTGCAAACTGGCTTGCTCCAGTTGATCAGCCAATCGTTGCCGTTGCTGAACAATGCCGTTCAGCTCTGTGCGCAAAGGCTCCATGGCGCGGTGGTTAACAAAATGCTCGGTGGTGTACTCGGTCTCCACCCGCGGTAGGTCGCCGATAATATTTTTACCCAAACCGGTTAAAAACCAAGCGAAGATAAAAGCAACGGCCCACAATGCGCGGTTAAACCATTTTTCAGATAATCGAACGCCTTTATTCATCAGCAGCTCCTGATTGGATGTTTATCGATGCTAACGGGCTTTGAGCCCAGCAGCAAGCCAAAGTCTGACACAGGCCCGGCATCTGCCGTTAAAATGATGTTTTAGAGGATAGCAAGATGCCTGGAGCCGACGAAGAAAACCCGAAAGAAGTGCTGTGCAGTTGCAGCGGGACGACGCGCGGGCTGATTATTGACCTGGTCGCACAAGGCAAAGACCTCGAAGGCATTTCACGCTACTCGGGCGCCCTCAGCGGTTGTGGCGGCTGCGAGTGGGAGATTAACGAACTGGTGAATGCCCTCAACGCCAAACACCTCACACAACTGCCAAAACCCTAATGCGCGCACACCGTGCAAGACGGATCTTTTTTCAGGCGTATCGTGCGCCATTCAGCGCTCAGCGCATCTAGCAGCAGTAATCGGCCCTGCATGGTTTGGCCAATATTAAGCAAAATCTTGATCGCCTCCGCCGCCTGTGCGGTGCCTATCATGCCGACCAACGGCGCAAACACCCCGTTATCGGCACAACGCAAGGCCTGATCATCACCCACATCAGGATACAGGCAGTGATAACACGGGCTCTCATCATGCCGGAAATCAAACACGCTTAACTGCCCCTCAAAACGGATGGCCGCGCCCGAAACGAGTGGTGTTTTGTGGGTAAAGCAAAGCTGGTTTAGCAAGTAGCGTGTGGCAAAATTATCCGAGCAGTCAATCACTACATCGGCTTCTACCACGCGCGCGGCAAGCGCGTCATCATTAAGCCGTGTAGTCTCGATATTCACCTTGACCTCGGGATTCAGGCTGGCAATCGTTGCCTGCGCGGACAAGGCTTTGTTCTGCCCGACCGCAGCCGTCGTGTGAATAATTTGGCGTTGCAGGTTGGTTAAATCCACGTGGTCAAAATCGCAAATGGTTAAGGTCCCCACGCCAGCAGCAGCCAGGTACATGGCAACTGGCGCACCCAAACCTCCGGCGCCGATAATCAGCGCATGGCTTTGCGTGAGCGTTTCCTGCCCAGCGTACTCAACCTGAGGCAACATAATGTGCCGACTGTAACGTAACAGTAAATCGTCTTGCATGAAAAATCCGTTTATTCAAGGCAGGCGCTGCGCCTGCACCATCTGCTGTATCAATACTTTGGGCGACAACATGACCAAACGGTCATCAAACACCGCACCAGCCGCTTGCTGCTGCGCTTTATCGACAAAAGCGAGGTCGCCATCAGCGTTTTCCAGCTCATCAGAATGCGTGGGTGCTGCCATGGCATGCGCTTGCCCGCCAGACACCGATTGTATGCCACCCAGCCCGTTTTCGCCATGCGAAAGGACAATCGCTGCCGGACGACTGGGCGCACTGGTCACGAACCCATTGTCGCCAGATACTTGAATATTACTGGCATTCTCTGCCGCAGACACCGAAAACCACTGCGCATGGTGGGTAAAGGTACTATCCGCCCGGTAACGGAAAAACCGCCCCCAGGCATCAGTTGCAACGAGCCCCAATTGCAACCAGGGTAGTAAGCCCTCATCGCCCGCACAACTTTGATTCGCCGATACATTTTCCCAGCCATCTGGCGGCTGGTCAGTATCCGGGCATGGCAAATAATGATAAATAATGGCGTGACCGATCAATGCCTGCTGCGCGACATACAGCCGTTGCTCCGTTTGCTGGTATTTCTGCAAACCATGTTGTACCCGTAATGGCGTCATCAGCCAGCCCATCATTAAACTTAAAATCACCAATGCCAGCGCCATCTCCAGTAAGCTAAACCCTGACATCGCGGCCCTGATGTCGATTTGGCGGTTATGCGGCGCCCGACTCATGGCCGACTCACCTTATCTTGCAGGTCATTACTCAACAAGTTGAGCGTAGAGGCATCTTGTACATGCAACGCGAGCAAGGTAGAAGCTTCCAGATACACGTTCAGATGTCCTTTATCCGTGATGCTGTCACGAACCTGCCCTGGTAAGCGCTCTCCGCCCAGAATGATGCTGGCTTGTGTCTGACCTGGTAGGTAAAACACTTGCTCCCGCCATGCATTCTGCTGAAACCAATGATGTTGCTGATTGCCATCCAGCACATGCTGTACTGTCCATGGCCAGTGAGCATTGACATCCAAAGGCAAGCGACCGATGCTGGTCGCCGTAGAGAGGCATTGCCCGGCGCTCAATGACTGACTGCCAAGGCAACCGCTATCGCTGACTGCAGCAGCCATCGGGTAGCTCAAACATGGCACGCCAACACAGCGCAGGCTTCGCTTCACCTCTGCCAACACCTGCTTTTGCATCACTTGATGCATTTGACCCGAGGTGACTGGCCAAACCACATCGTTAAAATGCATGGAGGCTGGTGCCCTGGCAAAACCACGCGAAGTGCCCTCCTGTGGACTGGCGTTATCAGCAGCGCTATTAATATCCAGGTAGTGCCTGGTAATCTCCGTGGTTGCTTCCTGACGCTGCTGCACCCAACCATCCTCACGCACCAGGGGTTGCATAGGCGCGATCAACACCGCCACGACACCATTGCCTTGCGTTGCATCCCACATCAACCCTTCTGACGAAGCCACACTCCAAGTGCCAGTCGTATCCAGATTCAATGGCCGCAGACGCGGATTATTTTTATAGCGCTCGGAAACGGCATACCACAAGCGCTCGCCACTACCATCGCGCACATCACCCACGCCTAAGGTTTTCCAGGGCAGTCGGCCCAAACGTGACGTATTACTGCAGGATGTTTCAGCAATGCCATCATTATTGCGGTCTGGACAGGGCAAATCACCGGGCCGCGGGCAGTTCAGCTCACACAGTGTCAGCCCTAATGGCTGCTGCGCATAAGCCAGTAAGGCTTGCTGCGCCAGTGCGAGTGACGCCATGGTTTTTTGCATTACGCGCTGGCGGGCAGGATATGTGCCTGGAGCCATATATAGCATCCATCCGCCCATGCCAGATAACAAGAGCAACACGACCCAGATCGCAACGCCTGTTTGCACACCTCGCTCAACATGATCAGGCATCATGATTGCGCCTCCCCTTGCACGCCAATCAGCTCATCGGGTAACACATTGGGGAAGTTAAATAACACCAGATCGCACTGCGCAGTAATCACCTCGGCGCCTTCAGCCAATGCCCAGCCGCAGCGACGCACCAGCAACAAACCGGCATAAGCATGCTCAAGCTGTTGCAACCAGTCGATGACGGTAGACTCATGAGATACGGACCAATTGAGCTGTATGGACGTCGCCGTGAAGTTCGACGCTGGTGGCTGGCTGGTCGGCCATTGCGAACGACAGGTCACCGCCGTGCAAGACACGGTAGGCTGTATCTCATACGCAACATGCGGCAACGTAAATTGCTGCTGCATGGCGATCAAAGTGCGATCCCAATGATCGAAATCAGGCGACCGCATTAAACCAAATTTCTGCCAGCCTGCACGATGCGCAAGGAAATAATGCACATCAGGCTGGTAACTAGCCAGAAGCGCACTCTGTTGCTGTTGTTGCTGCAATTGATTTCTGGCCTGGCTCAACGCATCTTCAGCCTTCCATTGCGCATGCAACACGATTGCCAGCGCGACAGTGATCAGGCATAACGCGATCAACCAACCGAGCAAAATTGGACGTAAAGCAGACCAATAACCTGTTGCTTTCATAGAGCGGCCGCCTGAGCATCTCGCAGGTACAGCTTAAGCACAGGTGGCTGATCAAGGCCCGGTGCTTGACCAGTATTACCCTGCCGCTGAGCGTTGCTTGCGGACGCAGACGGCATGAGCACCTCTATTTTTTCCACCTCGGGCAAACCACGTAATCGACTGAGCAGTTGCTGCCATTCGATAACCGCCTGGTCATTTTGATCACGCTGCGACCATGTCACGGTCAGCGTTTCCTTCCAAACAGAAGCCTGCTGCGTGGGTACATCATCCTGCGCGGCACTCCCTGCCAAGCCCCATTCCAGTGCCACCACCTGCCAGTGAGAGACGCCCAGCAAAACATGCTGCATGATGACCAATGCACGATCTGGCGATCGCACGGACGACTGCAAGCCTTGCACCGCCTGCGTCAAGGCGCGCACCCCCGGCAACTGTGCCTGATTGATAGGTTCAGATGGTTTCAGCTGCCCAACATTTAGCTGGCGCTTAATCTGCAGCATTTGCCCCTGCGCCTGCTGTGTGGCTTGTATGCCCACCCAACCTGCCAGGACAATCAAACCAGCCATCACCGCCCCTGCCCAATGCAGGCGATGCTTCATGCGCATGCTGCTATCGAGCATCAGCACAGGCTCAGGGGCCAGATTAGGTAATGGCCGACCTTTTAATATGTGCTGAATCGCCGCCCACTCCATGGCATGCAGCCCCTCTGGCAATGCGTGCCCCTTTAAATGACGCGCCCTGTCTGCTTCAGAGATATCCACCCATTGGCAACCAACAGATAACTGTGCTTTTAACAATGGGATATCCATCGGCACCTGGCCCAGCCAGGTGAGTGATAATACATCTGCTTCTTGAAGCCAATGCTGGTGAATCAAAGTCATGCGCATTTGAGTCACCTCATGCGCAATACGGCCCACACTATCTTCAGGTGTAGCAGTATCTGGCGGCAATAGAAACAGTCGGCTAAAAAACAGCCGCTGCCGCTGAAGATAGCTAATACGGACTTGTTGTGGCGTGTATTGAACACAGAGTGCATGCATTAAACCTTGCAGGGTGGCGGGCAGGCAACAAGCAAGGCAAAGCGCTTGCGTGTATAGCCCCTGAATTCGAATCGAGTGCTTGTGCAACACGTTCAGCCAGTCAGCCAAAAGAGGAGAAGTCAGCGCCACAAACAAAAAGCGACTTTCCCGGCGCAAGCCCTGCACATTATCCAGGCGGCAAACGGTATGCATGCCTTGTGCAAAAGGCCATGTCGCCAGCTTGCGCATTAACAACTGATGCCCGGCAGACCCTCGCACTTGCGGCAAAGTTTCAACGTGATACTGCTCATCCGCATGATTAGTCAGGAACGAGATTATTGCCTGCGGAAACTGCTGCCACCAGTCTAATAGCGCCATGCNNCATGCCCAGCGCGATGGTGAGCGCGGGCTCAAGTAATCGCAATAACATCTGCAGTTGTGACTGTACCTCCCGGTCGTAAAAGACAGCCAGCTGGAATAACATACGGTCGAGCGCACCAGTGGTTTCACCCACACTTAACATGCGTAACATCAGCGGCGGGAATTGTTGCGTGGCCGCAAAACCAGCCGTGAGGCTTTCCCCGGCCTGAACGCGCTGGTGCACTTCTGACAGCGCCTGTTCCATCACGCGTTGTTGCAACAAGGGCTGGCACCATGCCAATGCCTGCAACAAGGGAATCCCTGTCTGATACATCAACCCGAGAAAACGACAAAGCCTGGCCAATACCAGTTGATGCAATAAACGCCCAATCACCGGCAACTTCAAGAGCCGTTGGTCAAGAAAAAAAGCGAAGACCGGTGATCGACGCATCGCCAGCATAAAGGCACCCACCAGGGCAATCACGCCAAGTAATAGCCATCCGCCATAAGCCATCATCCCGTCCGACAGCGCCAGCAACAGGCGGGTAGACCACGGCAACTCCTGGCCCAGGCTTTGTAAGAAGCTGGCCATTTGCGGCACCAGAAAAGTCAGCATGACATAAGCAGCAAGCGCCACCATGACACACAACACCGCCGGGTAAGTCAGGCCCCGGCGAATTTGTGACAGCAGTTCGGCCTGCCACGACAATGTACGCGTCAAATGCCCAAAAATCTCCGGCAACTGACCGGTACGCTCACCCGCATCAACAAGCTGAGCCAGCAAGGGTGGAAAGACTTTAGGCTGCGCCTGCAAGGCTTGTGACAATAGCCTGCCAGCCTCCAGATCACGTTGCACGGTGCGCAATGCCGCCATCATGCCAGCATGTTCATTTTGGTCAGCCAGCTCGGCCACTGCCTGTAGCAAGGGCACACCCGCTTGCAGCAATTGCTCCATTTGCACGCAAAATAAAATCAATGCCTGCGTACCCACTCTGGGCTGTCGCCACACCCATGGCTGACCCAATTTGAACGTCAGTAACTCCAGGCTCTGCTGCTGTAAACTCGCCATGAGTGCCTGCTCATCGGGCACCTCCAATACGCCACGTTGCCGTTGGCCATATTGGTCGATGGCGATATAGCGATAGCTGGTCATGGTGTTGCTACCACCGCCTCGAGCGCACTTAAGTCGACCACCCGACGCAACTCCTGCACGCTGGTCTCCCCTGCATTTACCCACTGCAAGCCCTCTTCCGCCAGCGTGGTATAGCCATGCACCCGTGCCAGTTGCTGCATGGCCAGAGGTTGCGTCAGCATCGCATTCATATCGGCATGCATGGTCAGCACTTCCATAATGACCAATCTGCCATGGTATCCACTCATGCGGCAGTGCACGCAACCTTCTGCCTCAAATACAGGCCTCGCCCAGGTTTGTGCTGGTGCACATACCTGGCGCAACAGTTGCTCCAGCGCGCGATCAGCCTCGGTTTGCCGCTTGCAGTGTTTACACAAACGTCGTAGCAGCCTTTGTGCAATCACACCCACCAGGCATCCAGCCATCATATGCGGACTGACGCCCAGATCTTGCAGCCGTGAAAAAGCGGCTGTTGCACTATTGGTATGCAAGGTAGTCATCACCAGATGGCCAGTCATGGCCGCTCTCACTGCCATGGCAGCGGTAGATTCATCGCGTATTTCGCCAATCAGGATGATGTCAGGATCCTGCCGTAAAATCGCCCGGATACCATTGATAAAATCCACCTTATTTGCTGCATTGACCGAGGTCTGGCGCATGAGCGCATGCGGATACTCCACCGGGTCTTCCAGTGTCATGATATTGACGTGCTCGTGATTGAGGTGGCCGAGCATTGAATACAAAGTGGTGGTTTTGCCACTGCCTGTGGGGCCCGTTAAAATCAGCAAACCTTCTGGCTTTTCCAGCATGGCTTTGACGCGTTGCAACTGTGGTGCACGCAATCCCATGGCCTCCAGGGGGATAATTGCCTTATCGCGGTCCAATACGCGCAATACAAGATTTTCACCATGCAAAGTCGGATGACTGGACACCCTGAAATCAATTTGCCGACCGCATAAAAACATATTGACCCGGCCATCCTGCGGCGTACGCTGCTCGGCAATGTCCATTCCCGCCAGTATTTTTAGCCGTACACACATGGCTGGCCAGTAGCGATCATGCAAACAGCGGATCTGCCACAACACCCCATCAATCCGGTAACGTATCCTGAGAAAGGCATGCTCAGGCTCGAAATGGATATCCGAAGCGCCTTGCTTGACTGCATCTATCAACACGGCATTCACCAGCCTGATAACCGGCCGCGAGGCTTGCTGCACAGGGAGTGAGGCTGGCGCGCTGCCCTCCTGCTCAATTTCACGCAACAGACTATCGAGTGACAGGCTATGCCCGTAACACTTGTCCAGTGCCTGCTCTAAATGTGCCTCAGTCGCCAATACTGATTTAAGCTGTATGGTGCCGCCCAGCATATGCCGCAGTGCATCTAGCACCAGCATATTATTGTGGCCGGACACGGCCACACGCATGATTTGTTTGTCTGGCGACAAATCCAGCGGCAACAATTTATGTTGCCGGGCAAAGGCCTCCGGCACCATCGCCAGCGCTTCCGGGTCAACAATCACCTGCTGTAAATCAATGCTTTCCTGTGCATGATAATGCGCCAGCACATCGCGTATCATGGCATCAGTTACAAAATGCAGCCTGACTAATTGCTGCCCAAGCAGCAGCCGATGTTTTTGTTGTTCAATTAACGCAATTTCTAACTGGTCAGCGGTAATCATGCCTTTTGCCAACATCCATTCCCCAATACGAGTGTTGTCTGTGGCGGCCAGCATGCTCAATGCTCCAGTTGCATCAAAAACAGGTCATCCTCAGGCGTATAGTCTGGAACCTCCTGACGGATTCTGCTTAAGTAATCTTCACGCTGCTGAATCTCGCCGCGTTGGCTGGTGACGACCAGCATGCCCGCCAAGGCAATCACCTGATGGGGGTCTTGCTGTAACACCTCTTCAAAAGATGCTCCTGCTAGCACCAGCTGACCAGAAAGTAGTTGTTGTACAGCGGTGTTTAATTGTGATTTCAGGCTCGCTTGCAATTTCGGCATGGCTTGAATTTGCAACGTCAGACGTAACGGTTTGGGGGCTGGTTTTGCTGTGGCATACCCCTCCACCGGCGCCTCAGCTGCTGGATAGCTTAAGGCCGTTACCGGAGATGACTTCGCAGGCTTGAAAGTAAACAGGCTCGGCAATTTGTTTGATGTCGCCAGATTGCCCAGTGCAGGTGCATGGATAGGATAAAACGCATCCACCGGCTGACTCAAGCCAGCAGGCAACTGTCTGATAATGCCATTTTCACCACCAGACAATATATGATAGCCCTCCTGCCAGACCAGGCCACTGATCAAAACAACGCAGCCCCACAACAAATAACTTAAGCCGATTTCAACGCGCTTAAGATCTGTGATGATCAATGCGCGGCGATAGGCGCGTTGCGCAGAGCGGCCATACCCTGGCCACGATGCCAACAATCTTAGACGTCGATTCATGACGGCTCCCCCACATTGATCTCAAATGCATCAGCAGGTAATTCATCAGGCAATAAAGGCTGAAACGATTGCAAGTCACCCGACCGCACATCGGCGCGCCCGATGACGGTCGGCCTGAGAAAAACAATCAACTCGGTCTTTTTTGCCGCCTGATTTTTACCGGTAAACACTTGCCCAAGCACTGGCAACCTGGATACGCCGGGCACACGGTCGGTGAATTCGCGCTGATCCTCCTGCATCAACCCACCCAGCACAGCGATATTGCCGCTAGCAATATTCAGCACCGACTCCATTTCACGCACTTGTATTTCAGGGATGCTGCTGACTATCCGCGTACTACCGCTGCCCAATTGCGGATTAGGGTCTTCGATATAGCGCAACACCTTGGACACGGTGGGGCGCACATTCAAATTCACCCGCTGATGGCTGTTAATTTGTGCCGTGACGGCCATGACTAACCCGACTGGGACGGTATTGGCGGTAGTGGTGACGGCCTGTAAATTACTGCCGCTATTGCTGCTGCTTTGGGAAATTTGCGACTGAATAGTGAAATACACCAGATTGTCGACCACCTTGAGAATCGCAGTCTGGTTATTGAGCACCATTAATTTAGGGCTGGATAACACGCGCGTTTTGCCAAACTGTTCTAGCAAAGTCACGCTGGCACTGAGGTTGCCCAAGCGACTAAACGGATTAAAGTACCCTAGCATGAATGCCACACTGCCATTATTCTGGCCAAGTGCATTTTTACTGTTATTACTTTCCCAAGTGCCAGCCGCACGATTGAACTGTGCCGCATCATTGCCAAGCGATTGCGCTAACTGCCATCCGCGCTGCTGTGCCGAAGCGGACAAACGGCTCCAATCGATGCCCATCTGAAAGCTTTTACTTAACTCGACTTCCACAATCGTGGCTTCAATGAGCACCTGTCTGGCGGCCACTTGCATCACCGACTCCAGATACGACCTGACTTGTGCCTGCTGGCTTTGCGACGCCCGGATCGTCAAAATACCCGTTTCAGGATTGGCAATCAGCCGTGAAGCATGCCAGCGGACATGCGCCTGTTTGACTCTTTCCGAAGCAACAGAGGCGCTGGCTGCTGGTTGATCTGGCACCTCACGCGGATGGCGAGTGGCCTGCATACTGTCGACCGGCTCAGTCGTCTGCACAGGCAAATCCAGGCTTGATGGCGTACTCTCCAGCACCTCATCACGTGCGATGCTGGCCTTATCAGTTTCGTCTAACAGCGCCTGTATATTCTCGACGACGCTTTCCCACAAGTGATAACGCGATTGCGAAGTGACCGCCGTTCTTGAGCTGTTACTGTTACCGCCTTGCGCCACCACTGCTTGCCCGGTGCCACCATTGCCCGCAGCCCCTGCGGCGGCTCTGCCAGCGCTATTGATTTCACTGGCGACCCCGATATAGCCAGTGGTGTCCCGACTCATGTTGACGTAATTCAATTTATAACTACGGATGACAGGCATGTCTGGCGTAATTAACCACACGCCATTCGACCACTCATAATACATATCCAACTGCTTAGATATACGTGCCAGAATGGACGGCACTGACTGCTGGATCGCATTCAGACTCACCTTGCCTCGCAAGCCTGGGTGCACATCAATATTCAAACTGCTTTCACGCGCAATCGCCAGCAATACCTCCTGAACGGGCGCATCGTGCACCACCAGGTTAATCAGCAAGGTGGGGGTGGCTGACTTCAATGGCGGCTTGATACTACGGGTAGATTCAATCTCGGAAATATCGACTTCAGGATAAACCGCGATAGGAGAGGTTTCTGTCGGAGGCGTGTCTGGCAAATGCAATGCAGAGTGTGTAGACGCATCAAGCGGCTGCCGTAGGCATGCGGTGAGCCAAATACAACACAGCAGGATGAGAGCGGAGCGCATCGACTTCCCCCGTTACGATATTGACATTTTTTAACACATATTAAATATAATCAATGTGCAATGTCAAATCATCTTGAGAGAAAATGCAGGTCACCGACGAGATTGGTGGCGAGTGGTCAGTCGGCGGGCACACTTTCAGTGCCCGCACTTAGCAATATGGGAGTAAAGACTAGAATAATTCGATTTCGCCGCTAATCACGGTATCTGTGAGCAAACCTTGTGCGATCAACGTCTCATAGTAGCAAATTTGATTTCGACCGTGCTCTTTGGCGTAATATAAAGCCTCATCTGCATGCTCAAGCACCGTATTCGGCAATACATTCAACGCCATTTTTGAGCAGCCAATACTGATCGTGACCTGCCCCACTTGCGGGAATGAATACGCGGCCAGCGCTTCCTTAAATCGGTCGAGCAGCATGATGATGTCATTTTCTTCGGCACAGGAAAACACGCCGACAAACTCTTCCCCGCCAAAGCGGAACAACAAGTCGCCATCCCGGAAAGCCTCCTGCATCAACCGTGATAACAGCAGCAGCACTTCGTCACCAATCAAATGGCCATAGGTATCGTTAATTCTCTTGAAGAAATCAATGTCGAAGATCACCAGATAGTGATGTAAGGGGAATCTGTATTCCGGCTTATAGTCATTGAGCAGGATTTTGCCGACGCATTGATCGAATGTTTTGCGATTGAGCAGGCCAGTCAAGGCATCGCGCTCGTTTTCTATAATCAACCCGGCGTAATGCTGGAACATCTGCAAGCATTGCTCTACCAGCTCAATCTCTTCCGCCGAAAGTGTTTCGTGCTGGATCAGCAGGATGGCACTTTTGTGGGAAATACTTTGCTTGAGCGGGAACACATGCAATTTGCCGCTAGCGGTATCAAAACACGCATGCTGACGATATTCTTGATTCAAATAACCCAACAGCATCGTATAGACCTCTGGCGGCCAGGCCTCAAAGGTCGGATCAGTACTGGATTCCTGAGTATCCATCACCGAAACAAGCTGCCGTTTGGACAATACTTGCATTCTGATCGGCTGCGCCTGGGTTGCAAACACAGACATCCAGTGCTGCATTAATGATAGCAGCGCCGGATCAAGTGCAAGGCTTTCCCTGACCTTGGTGAGGTCGATCAGGCTTTGCATAAATTTTTTCAAATTCAGAGGTGTAGTCATGTTCGCGACAATGGTTGTTTCGAACACTTTATCAAAAGCATGCTGTTGGTCTATTGGTAAACAGAGCCAATTTTAGTGACTATTTTTGAATTTAAGACTGGAGAAAACAAGAATGGGGTGGCTAATGGGACTCGAACCCACGACAACCGGAATCACAATCCGGGGCTCTACCAACTGAGCTATAGCCACCACTGGGGAAATTTTGGCCTGCCCGACAGGAATCGAACCTGTAACCCCCAGCTTAGAAGGCTGGTGCTCTATCCAGTTGAGCTACGAGCAGATAGGAGTTACATGCCGACGGGCAATCCAGAGAAACTGGTCGGCGTGGAGAGATTCGAACTCCCGACATCCTGCTCCCAAAGCAGGCGCGCTACCAGACTACGCTACACGCCGAAGACGGAAATATAACCGATTTTCTGAATTTGTGTCAATGTCGATGTGATAAAATTCTATTTTTTACGACAAATATTTTGTTCATGAGCGCTCATATTATTGATGGCAAGCAAATTGCCAGTCAACTGCTAGAGGATATTAAAGCCAACATCGACCAACGTGTACAGGCCGGAAAACGTGCCCCGTGCCTCGCGGTGATTTTATTAGGGGATGACCCGGCCTCTGCCATTTATGTGCGTAACAAACGCCTGGCTTGTGAAAAAACAGGCATCGTTTCAATCGCCCATAATTTACCTGCCAGCACCTCACAAGAAGAATTATTTGCGCTGATCAGGCAATTGAATGCCGATGATACAACTGACGGCATTTTGGTACAGTCGCCGTTGCCACATCATATTGATGAAACAGAAATTTTGGCCCTGATTGATCCGGCTAAGGATGTGGATGGCTTTCACCCTTATAACATTGGCCGCCTGGCCGTACGCCAGCCACTGCTGCGCTCTTGCACACCTTACGGTGTGATTAAAATGCTGCAAGCCAGTGGTATCGCACTCAAGGGGCTGGATGCCGTGGTGGTGGGTGTATCCAACCACGTGGGGCGCCCGATGGGCCTGGAGCTGCTGCTGGCAGGTTGCACCGTCACGAGCTGCCATCGCCATACTAAAGACCTGGCGACCCATATTGGCCGTGCTGATTTAATTGTTGCTGCGGCTGGCAAAGCGGGGCTGATTAAAGGTGAGTGGATCAAACCGGGCGCGATTGTTGTAGATATCGGCATCAATCGCCTGCCGGATGGAAAAATCACCGGCGATGTGGATTTCGCAGTGGCCAGCCAGCGTGCGAGCCACATCACCCCCGTACCAGGCGGTGTGGGGCCGATGACAGTGGCAACACTGATGGAAAATACATTAAAAGCACTGGAGTTACGCGAGCAAGCTTCATCCGCGCGCGTTTAAAACACAGCAAAGAGCCTTTGCATGCCCTTAGAAACTGGTGTAAACTCGCGCGATTGTTGATAGACCTAATGCAGTACAAGCGCCTTTTTTGGCAATAACTATTCAGTAGTTTCGTTCTTTGGAACCATCATGGCAGATACCGTTAACAAATCCTTCACCCCTTACCAGCCAGCCGCCGGTGAGGAATACATGAACAAAAAGCAGCAGGATCACTTCCGCAAAATCCTGAATGACTGGAAGTCAGAACTGAGTCACGACATTGACCGTACCGTGCATACGATGCAGGACGAAGTCACCAGCTTTGCTGACCCGAATGACCGCGCCAGCCAGGAGTCCGACATGGCGCTGGAGTTACGCAACCGCGACCGCGAGCGCAAGCTGATTAAAAAAATCGACGAGACATTGCGCAATATTGACAGTGGCGATTATGGCTACTGCGAAGGTTGTGGCATTGAAATCGGCCTGAAGCGCCTCGAAGCGCGTCCGACTGCCACATTGTGCATTGACTGCAAAACACTGGACGAAATGCGCGAAAAACAAGTCGCTAAATAATCCTCGCCATCAGGCTGAATCCGTTCAGCCATATGCAATAAAAAAGGCTGCTTATCATGGCAGCCTTTTTTATTACGCATGATGGGCGGTTACCAGCTCTCCTCCACCGCGAATAAACGCCGGTGTTCGCGTATGGCGTAGCGGTCCGTCATCCCGGCAATATAATCCGCCACCGCACGCGCCTGATTTTGCTTGGCGACCAATTGATATTCGTCCGGCATCAGGGCAGGATTATCCATAAACGCCGTGAACAACTCTGCAATAATGCGGCGCGCTTTGGCGCTCATGCGATTGACGCGGTAGTGCTGGTAAAGATGCTTGCGCAAAAACTGCTTGAGTTCCAAGTTCTTCTCTTCCAGCACCTGGCTAAACCCGACCAGGTAGGCAGGCGCCTTGCGCACATCGTCAATGCTGGCCGGGTTTAATGCAGCGATGGCCTGCTGGCTTTGCTCGCATAAATCGACCACCAGCACATTAATCATGCGACGTATGGTTTCATGTACCAGTCGTTTTTCTTCTATCTCGCCATACAGCTTTTTAACTTCGGCCATATTTTCAGCGAAAAGCTGGATGCCGGCCAATTGCTGGATAGTGATCAAGCCGGAGCGCAGACCATCATCCACGTCGTGATTGTTATAAGCAATCTCATCGGCAAAATTGGTGACTTGCGCCTCCAGGCTGGGCGATTCACCGCGCAAGAAACGCTCACCAACATCTCCCAGCAACTGTGCATTTTTGCGCGAACAGTGCTTGAGGATACCTTCACGCACTTCAAAAGTGAGGTTCAAGCCATCAAAACTGGCATAACGGTTTTCCAACACATCGACCACGCGCAATGACTGCAGATTATGTTCAAAGCCACCGTAATCACGCATGCAATGATTGAGCGCATCCTGACCCGCATGGCCAAAAGGCGTATGGCCGAGGTCATGCGCCAGTGCAATGGCCTCTGCCAGGTCTTCATGTAAACCCAGCGTGCGCGCGATACCGCGTGTGAGTTGCGCCACTTCAATGCTATGTGTGAGGCGTGTGCGGAACAGGTCGCCCTCGTGATTAACAAATACCTGTGTTTTGTATTCGAGACGCCTGAAAGCCGTAGAATGAATAATACGATCGCGATCGCGCTGGAACACATTGCGCAATGGCGACTCTTGCTCGCTGACCTTGCGACCACGTGTTTTTTCAGGCTGTGCGGCAAAGTGAGCTAAGGTCATGACGACTTTCTGTGTTACGCCGCCGATGACAGCGTTTGCTTCAACTTTTCGGCATCGTAATCGGCGGTGATCACCGCCTTGCCAATATCCTGCTGCAAAATCAGGCGGATACGGCCATCTGACACTTTCTTATCCAGCTGCATTAAACGCAGATACTCATCCGCCCCTAAATCTGGCGCTGTAATCGGTAGTTTTGCGGCCTGCATAATGGTTTTAATACGTGCCATTTGCGCCGCATCGAGCCAGCCCATACGTTGCGACAGATCCGCCGCCATCACGGTGCCGGTCGCCACGGCTTCGCCGTGCAGCCAGACGCCATAACCCATGGCATTTTCAATGGCGTGACCAAAGGTATGGCCCAGATTGAGCAAGGCACGCTCGCCCTGCTCATGCTCATCGGCCACCACCACCTCAGCTTTATTCTGGCACGAACGGTAAATAGCATAGCTGGCAACGGCGGTGTCCAAGGCCATCAGGGCGGACATATTGGTTTCCAGCCAATCAAAAAAGTCGGCATCGCGAATCAGGCCGTATTTAATGACTTCAGCGACCCCTGCCGATAACTCGCGCTGCGGCAAGGTCTTCAGCGTGTCGATATCGGCCAGTACCAATTTAGGCTGGTAGAACGCCCCTATCATGTTCTTACCCAGAGAATGGTTAATGCCGGTTTTACCGCCGACACTGGAATCCACTTGCGACAACAAGGTGGTCGGCACCTGGATAAAGGGTACACCACGCAAATAAGTTGCCGCCGCATAGCCTGTCAAGTCACCAATCACTCCGCCACCGAGGGCAATCAGGGTGGTGTTACGCTCGCAGCGGTTTTGAAGCAAATGGTCATAGATGATTTGCAGCGTCTGGTTGTTTTTATACGCTTCACCATCCGGCAAAATAATTTCAATCACGCTCACACCTGCATCGCGCAAGGGCTGGGCAATGGCCTGCATATATAAAGGTGCCACCGTCGTATTGCTGACAATCGCCACCTGTTTGCGTTTCAAATGCGGCAAAATCAGATCAACCTGGCCTAGCAGGCCATTGCCGATATGAATAGGATAACTACGGTCAGCCAGGCTGACGGTTAAGGTTTGCATGATGGCTCCAACGCATTGAGGGCGTTTTCAATTTTTTGGATAATCACCGCCACCGGCTGATGGCCGGTATCGACGATCAGGTTTGCAGTTTCGGTATAGAGTGGATTGCGGGCGTGAAACAACTGTTCCAACTTGGCTTTCACGTCCACATTTTGTAGTAAAGGGCGATTTTTATCGTTACGGGTACGTAAATACAGTTCATTGACATTGGCACGCAGATAAATCACATAGCCATACTGCTTGAGGATATCGCGGTTTTCCGGCGCAATAATGGCACCACCACCCGTGGCGAGCACAATATTATCCTGCTGCGCAAACTCCTCCAGCGTAGAGGTTTCGCGCTTGCGGAAACCCGCTTCGCCTTCCAGTTCAAAAATAGTCGGAATCTTGACGCCGGTACGTTGCTCAATCACATGATCTGTGTCGTAGAAGGTTTTGCCCAGACTTTTGGCAATCAATTTGCCAACGGTGGTCTTACCTGCCCCCATCAAACCGATCAAAAATATGTTGTTTGGTATTTGCGCACCCATAAAAAAACCCAACTGTTTCAGTTGGGCATTTTAAGGCAAAGCCTGTCGGCTGTCAGTAATCGTGCGCGTTTGCTTGCGCTAATTAGTTCAAAGCCAGCGTTTCATCCATCACTTTCGGCGTGATAAAAATCAACAACTCAGTTTTATCCTCTTGCTTGGTGTTGCGTTTGAACGCATAACCAACCACCGGCAAGTCACCAAAGAAAGGCACTTTGTCAGTAGATTTACGGGAGACCTGCTCGTAAATCCCGCCCAAGACCACTGTCTCGCCGTTGCCCACCAGGACCTGCGTTTGTACGTTTTGCGTATTAATCGCCACGCCACCGGGCAAGGTTTCACCACGGCTGTCTTTGCGTACATCAAGATCCATAATAATTTTCTGGTCTGGCGTGATTTGCGGAGTGACCTCCAGGCTCAATTCAGCCTTTTTAAAACTCACAGCCGTCGCGCCGCTACTCGTTGCGCTTTGATAGGGAATCTCGACACCCTGAGCAATTCTGGCTTTTTGCTGATTTGCCGTGGTCACACGCGGACTGGAGATTACTTTACCGCGTGAGTCTGCTTCCAGCGCTGACAACTCGAGGTTAAGCAACAAATTGGCCGACAACTTGAGCAAGCTCAGCGCAATGCCACCATAAGCGTTGGTCACGGGCAGGTTGGACATCAAATCAGGCTGACCATTGGAGCTGATAGTGTAGTTGCCCAGCGTCGCACTCTGTACTGTGCCGCCCTGCGTACCCAGCGTATATGTGCCCGTGCCGCCCGCTGTAGTAGGCGCGGTATAAGCCGTGGCCTTATTTCCTAACGTCCCACCTATCGACAAGCTGGTATTACTGCCCGGTGTACCGGTTTGCGAAATACCAAACCGCGCGCCCAATGCCTTAGAGAAGGTATTGGAAGCAATCACCATGCGTGATTCGATCATGACCTGCTTCACAGGTACATCCACCTTGTTAATGATGGTCTGGATTTCCTCCAGTTTTCTTGGCGTATCCTGCACAAAAATCGTATTGGTGCGCGCATCAAAAGTCACGCTACCGCGCTGCGACAGAATACGGTTCATACGGCCCGCCGACGAGCCTCCAGAAGCCCCGGCAGAAGTACCGCCTGAACTGCCACCTGAACCACTGGTGCTGCCACCGAGTAACATGTTTCTAAAATCTATGGCTTTCTGGTATTTCAACGAGAATACTTCTGTACGCAGGGTTTCCAGGGTCTCGCGCTCAGCTTCAGCAGTGAGTTGCGCCTTTTCCTTGGCGGCAAACTCCTCTGCCGGTGCAATCGAAATCACACTGCCGTTGACGCGCATATCCAGGCCTTTGCTTTTCATGATCACATCCAGCGCCTGATCCCATGGCACATCCTTCAGGCCGATAGTTACGCTGCCGGAGACGGAGTCACTAACTACAATGTTTTTGCCTGTGAAGTCAGCAATCACTTTCAATACATCCCTGACATCTACACGCTGGAAGTTCAAGGAAAGTTTCTCACCGGCATAGCCTTGCTTGGAGCCTTGAATGAGCTTGTTAGGATCTTTTGCTAATGGACGGATATCTACCACCAGGCGGCGATCGGTCTGGTAAGCAGACTGCTCCCAATCCCCCTGCGGCTCAATCACGATTTGTGCCTGGTTGTGATGTCGTAAAGCATCAACATACAATACAGGCGTATTAAAGTTGATCACATTCAGGCGGCGTTGCAATGCTTCCGGCAACTCGGTATCGGCAAAATCAACCACCACCGTTTTACCTGCATTACGCACGTTGACACCCACACGGTTATCCGAAAGATCCACCAAAATACGACCTTCACCATTTTTGCCACGCACAAAATCAATCTTCTGGATTTTGTGGCCAGCTGCCACTTCCTGCTCAGAAAAACGCTTGGCGGCCACGGCGGCAGCCGGGGCTTCTACGCCCTCTTGTGTGAGCCCGACCAGCAAGGTCTGATCCTGCACCTGTAACTGGTGCTGCACTGGTTTGGATAAATTGAGCACCACGCGGCTGCGGTCACTGGCTTGCGCCACTTGTACAGATTTCAATACACCCTGATTCACTGGCAGCACATTCTTGCCGGTGGCATTGCTGGCATTGGGGATATCAAAAACAATCCTGGGCGGATTACTTAAAGTGAAACTGAGTGGCGCAGTGGCGAGTGGTTGCGCCATCTGCAATTGCACGTTCAAACGCCCTCCCGGCAGTGCAGTGACATCCACGGCTTGCAGTTGGTTAGTCGCCGTCGGCAAATCAGCCGCAACGCTCCATCCCGACGTGGCGAGTGCCACAGACAAGAATGCCACCCGGGCAACAAGAAAGCTTAATTTTTTCATCATTGATGTTCCTGCAGTTCCAATGTTGTCATTTGCTCGGCCCATTCCCCGCTCACCGGGTCTTGAATCGTCTCTTTTATTTTTAACTCGTATTTCAGTGTCTGGCGGTTTTCTGCCAAGGCCGTAATCACACCAAACTTTTCTCCCAGGTGTGATCCAGGCTTTACCTGATACACCATATTGTCAGACGTTTGTATGGTGGCAAACATGCTGTTCTTTTTGCTTAGTACGCCGACAAATTTGAGGCTTTCCAATGGATACGCTTCCAGCGGTTCCTTGGGGCGTTTCAAATCAGGCTGATTGGTGTTTTGCACCGAGGCCTTGCGCGGCACAAACGGATCATGCAGCACGCCATCTGCGTTATATTGCTTGGGAGAAAACCCCTGCACCTCTGGCAATGGCTCCACCGGTGCCACCATAGTCTGGTTGGCCTCATTCATAAACTGGGTCAAATCGTCATCCTGTGACGTACCACAGGCCGTGAGTAACACGGCCGGAATCAGGCAAAACAAGTAATTGTTGCGCATCATTTCTTCCCTGCCTTGCTTTCTTGGGCTTTACGCGCAGCAACTTCTTCCGCGTCCAGATAGCGGTAGGTTTTGGCGACAGCTTCCATCACCAGCATATCTTTATGCGGCTGCTTGTCGTCCTTGCCGGCTGGCTGGATTTGCAGGTTATGCAAGGTCACGATACGTGACAACTTGGCCACCTCAGTGACAAATGCGCCCAAATTATGGTAACGCCCTAACACTTTGATATTGATCGGTTTTTCAGCATAAAACTCGGCAAAAATCTCTGGCATCGGCACAAAGCCTTCAAAAGACAGGCCCTGACTTACGCCTGCCTGGTTAATATCCGTCAGTAACCCGTCCATCTCGGACTTATCCGGCAACTGCTTAAGCAAAGTACCGAAAGTACGCTGAATCTCAATCACTTGCTGCTCATAAGCCTTGATCTTCATAGCCTGTATTTTTTTGCCCAGATATTCGTCACGTAAGCCTTGTTCTTTTTCTTTTTCAGCTTTTAATTCTTTAAGGTTAGGGCTGAGGAGAAACACATAGCCCACTACCAGCAGCGCTGCCGCCAGTATCGTCAATAAGACCGCTTTCATCGGCATCGGCAAATTGCCGGCCGTTTTGATATCTATATTATTAAAGTCAGAAAGTTGCATCTCTGGGTCATCCTTTGGCAGGCGCAGGCTTCTGCTTGGCAGGGTCGTCTTTAGGCGTGTCGCGCTTCAACGATACCCGCAACACAAACTCATACTCTTTAATACCTAGCGCATTGGTATTGGCCTTAATTTCAACCAGGTTAGGACTGTGCATAATGGGCGACTCACTCAGGTTGTGTACCAGCGTGGCAACTCTGGCATTGGTATCCGCGACCCCTTTGAGCTCAATCTCATCCTGCAATTGCTTGACGCTTTTGAGGAGTACACCTTCTGGCAGCTGCCTGGCTAACTCATCCAGAATCAACACGGCCTGATTACGGTCGCTTTGCAAGCCTTCGACGATCTGCTTGCGCTCCAGCACATGCTTGATTTGCTCTTTCAAACTGCCGATCACGGCAATTTCTTTGTCCAGCCGCGCCGTCTCATCTAGCAAGCGCTGGTTACGCGACTGTTGTGTCTGGATTTTGCTGTGGATATAACTCCAGCTCACAAACAAAATAGCCGCAGCGGCAATCGCCACTAATGATGCCATCAAGCCAAACTCACGCTGGCGCTCCGCACGCTTGATCTGACGATGCGGTAACAGGTTAACTTTAATCATGCGTCCACCCCACGCAGTGCCAGGCCACAGGCGATCATCAGCGCAGGCGCATCTGCTTCAAGCTGGGAAGGTTTAATCTTATTGGCCAGCGTCATGCCCTGAAAGGCATTCGCGACCAAAGTATGCACACCGGTTTTTTGTTCTATCAGTGCCGCCAAGCCTTCAGTGGCAGCCACGCCACCGGCCAGCAACACATGATCCACCGAGTTGTACTGGGTAGAGTTGGTAAAAAAGGACACGGCACGCGCGGCTTCGCCTGCCAGGTTTTGCAAAAACGGCTGCAATACTTCCTGTTCATAAGAGTCTGGCAACCCGCCCTGACGTTTGGCAATTTCGCTCTCTTCAGGCGACAGGCCAAACCGGCGCTGAATTTCCTGCGATAACATGGCGCCGCCAAACGCTTGCTCCCTGGCATAGACGGAATGTGCGCCGACCATGACATTGATATGCGTCACATGGGCGCCTATATCTAGCATCATGGTGACGGTTTTTTTGTTATGTTGTGGCAACTGCTTAATAATTTGGCGATAGGCCGTTTCGGTGGCGTAAGCTTCTACATCAACGATGCTCACCTTCAAGCCAGCCTCTTCAGCCACGGCGACACGGTCATCAATTTTTTCTTTTCTGGCCGCTACGATCAGCACTTCGACTTCATCCGTGCTTTTGCCCATCGGCCCCAGCACCTGAAAATCGAGGTTCATTTCCTCAAGCGGGAAAGGAATATACTGGTTGGCCTCAGACTCTACCTGCAACTCCAGGTCTTCTTCGCGCAAACCGGCAGGCATGATGACCCGCTTTGAAATCACCGCCGCCGTCGGCAGTGCCAACACTACCTGGCGCGCACGCGACCCGAGCAAACGCCAGGCCGATCGCATGGTATCGGCCACCTGCACCAGGTCATTAATATTGCCATCGCTAATGACCCCTTTAGGCAGGGTCACATTGGCGTAGCCATCCAGTCGGAATTGTTGTTTGCCTATGGCACTCAGCTCCACCATTTTGATAGCGGTTGCACTGATATCAACACCAATAAAACTGGTTTTTTTGCGTTGTAAAAAGCCCAGACTCAACTGTATTGCCCTTTTTAAGTATTTGAATGTTCGTTGGGTTATGCATCAACCATGCCAACTCACACTATTTCATGGCGACAAGCAAATGACTGGCCTTCATGGTCGCCAGAAGAATGCTGATTATTTGCATGATTCCATAATTAACTGCCATTGAATTGGCAAAAAAAGATTACAATTCATGGGTAATTCTCACGATGGCAGCAAGACGCATGAACTCAAGAAACTGGTTGCAGTCCCTTCTTTTTCTTTCCATTATCGGCAGCTTGATCGTCGCCGCCCTGCTGGTGTTGATGATCAGCATTCTCTATCCTTCACTGCCTTCGCTAGACGCACTGACGGATTACCATCCGAAATTGCCGTTGCGCATTTACGATGCCGAAGGTGGCCTGATTGCCGAATTTGGCCAGGAACGGCGTGCCTTTGTACCGATTGAGCAAACGCCAAAAGTCATGAAAGACGCCATTCTGGCCATTGAAGACCGTCGCTTTTACCAGCACAACGGCATTGATACCACCGGCATTTTGCGCGCCATCCGCAACAACCTGACCGGCCGTGGCCATGAAGGCGCCAGCACCATCACCATGCAGGTCGCCAAGAACTTCTTTAGCAGCCCGGATACGCCGCGGAATATCTGGACCAAGATCAAAGAGGCCATGCTGGCGATCAAGATCGAAAACGCCATCAGTAAAGACAAGATTCTTGAGCTGTACCTGAACCAGATTTACCTGGGCGAGCGCGCGTATGGCTTTGCCACTGCGTCCAAAACCTATTACGACAAAGACCTGAAACAAATTAACCTGGCTGAGGCTGCCCTGCTGGCAGGCTTGCCCAAGGCCCCTAGCAAATACGACCCCTACATTCACCCAGATTACGCGATCAGGCGCCAGCATGAAGTGCTACGCGACATGCACCGCTATGGCATGATTAGTGATCGTGAGTTTGAGCAGGCCATGAACACGCCACTCAAATTCCAGTCGTCGAAACGACAAGTACAAGCCCTGGGAGGGGAATACGTTGCTGAGATTGTACGGGCGACCCTGTATAAACGTTATGGCGAGAAAGCGTATACCAGTGGCCTGCGCGTCTACACCACCATCAACAACAAGCATCAGGCCGCCGCGAACACGGCTGTGATTCAGGGCATTATCAATTTTGAATTGCGCCATGGATTCCGCGGGGCCGAGCAGATTATTTCGCTGCCAGCGGGCAAACTGACCGCCAGCGGTGCCAGCGAACTATTGCGGGATTTTGTCACTTACAACCAGTTTGTGCCCGCCTTGGTCACCAAGGTCGAGCCTAACCTGCTCACTTTGGTCACCAACCGTGGCGCCGTGCTCAAGTTGCAGGACAAAGCCATTTTGCTGGTGAAAAACCATATGCCCCCGGCCAAACGCACGCCATTGTCGCTGGTGCCTGGCGCGGTGATCCGTGTCTACCAGCAAAACGACGGCTGGTCTGTGGTGCAATTGCCAGAAGTTGAAAGCGGATTTATGGCGCTCAACCCGGAAACCGGGCAGGTACAGGCCCTGATCGGCGGTTTTAGCTTCCAGCGCAACAAATACAACCATGTAACACAAGGCAGACGTCAGCCAGGCTCCAGCTTCAAACCATTTATCTACTCGGCCGCCCTCGAAAAAGGCTACAGCCCGGCCAGCGTATTTGAAGATGCCCCCATCAGCTTCACCTCTACCGAAACCGGTAGCAATAGCAGCTGGGAGCCGCGTAACTACGATGAAAAATATGCAGGCCCCATGCGTTTGCGTGAAGCGCTGGCACAGTCAAAAAATACAATCTCTATCCGCCTGATGAATGCGATTGGCGCCCGCTATGCGCAAAACTACCTGCGCAGATTCGGCTTTGACCCCAAGGATCACCCAGCTTACCTGTCTACCGCGCTGGGCGCTGGCTCTTCTTCGGTGTGGCAAATGGCGGCCGCCTACGCCACGTTTGCCAATAGTGGCTACCAGGTGCATCCTTACCTGATCGAGAAGATTATCGACAGCCGCGGTAAAGTCATTCAAGCGGTACAAGCAGGCAAGCATGTGTCGCCAGAACGGGTCATCGACCAGCGCAATGCCTTTATCATCACCACCATGCTGCAAGACGTGGTGCGCGACGGTACGGCCAGGGCAGCTCTGTCACTACGTCGCCCGGACATTGCCGGTAAAACTGGCACCACCAACGACCAGTTTGATGCCTGGTTTGCCGGCTATCATCCGAAAGAAGTCGCGGTGGCCTGGATGGGTTATGACAATCCACACAATCTGGGCCGCGGCGAAACCGGTGGTCGCGCAGCATTGCCGATCTGGATCAATTACATGCAACAAACCCTGACTGGCTTGCCGATCTACCAGTACAAAGTGCCGGATGGCGTATTGCAACTGAAAGTGGATGCTTACACTGGTGCGCAAGTGGGAGAAGATGACCCTGGCATTTATGAATATTTCTACGAAGAACACTTGCCACAGTCACAACCTGAAAACCTGCCCGGCCTGTTTGACCCGGAAGCAGAACATGCGCCAGAAGACAATGAACCATCCTTCCTCGAGCGCCTGATCGGCGAGCATAGTGGTGGTGGCAGTGAAGACAAAAAACTGCCGACAAACCCGGCGGCAAAATTACTCAGCCCCAATTAGAGACGAATTCAACTTAAAGCTTGATGCGATGTTTGACGACTTTTCAAGTGATCTGCGGCAAGAAATAGCACAGTCCGCCGCGCGCCTGATGTTTGAGGAAGGCATCAGTGACTATGGCCGCGCCAAACGCAAGGCAGTCAAGCTCATGGGCATACAACAGGATGCCCCTCTGCCAACCAACGCTGAAATTGATACAGCCTTGCGTGAGTACCATGCCCTGTATGCCGATGAAAATGATGCGGCGCACTTGCTGGAATTGCGGCAAGCGGCCTTGCACACCATGCAGCTACTCAAAAAGTTTAATCCGCATCTGATCGGCTCGGTGATGGAGGGCACGGCAGGCCCTTATGCTGACACCGACATCCATGTGTTTGCGGAAAGCGGCAAAGAGCTGGAGATTTATTTACTCAACCAGAATGTGCCTTACCGGCTGGATGAGCAGCAATTTCGCATGTCAGACCGGCCGGGTAAGCAAAAGCACGACCTGGTACGCAAACGGGTGCCGGTGTTGCTGGTAGAAACGCGTTTTGGCACACAACGCATCAGCGTATTTGAAACCGATGATATCCGCACCGCACCACGTAAAAATGGTGAAAAGTCGGGCATACACCGCATGAACCTGCTGCAACTGACTGAAGCCCTTTACCCGGGCAGAACCATCAGCGAATAAGCTTATTGCAAACTGATCTGGCCATGCCCAAGTACGGTACCAGTGGCATAAGCCATATCCACCAGCGCCACCTGGTAATCACTAATGGCGCGAATTTCTTTTAACTGCGCCTCGCCCAGACGCGTTAGCGTTTCCAGCACCTCGGTCATGGTGCGCAAACCTTCATTAAACTGCTTGAGCTCGGCTTCATAGTTAATACCAGCCACCAGCACTTGCTGACGCGCTGCAATAATGCGCTGCCAATTCTGGTCCACTTTATCCAGCGAGTCATGTATCTCGCGTTTTACGGTCAGCGTTTGTAACGTTTTGGTGGTCAGGCGCTGCATGCGCTGTGCCACGGCCCGATCCAGCTTGGCCTTGCGCGCTTCGTTACTCACCGGCATTTCAAACTTCAGGCCGACCGACCAGTCGCGATAACGGCCACCAAACAAGTCCTGGCCGATATCACCGAAACGCTCGCCGGAGCCGGACAATGCCCCATACTGGTAATCCAGCGTGAATAACGGCAAGGTCTGGTTTTGCAGATAATCAATCTGCACCAGGTCAGCACTTAGCTTCAACTCCTGATCCAGCAACTCAATACGGCTATCCAGCGCATCGCGGATCAAATGCGCACGGTCAAACTCAAACTTGACCAGGCTAGGCGCCGTCATTGGCACCCATGGCGACTGGCCTGTTTGATCATCCGGCAAATCATTGAGTAAAAACTGTAATTGCCGTTGTGCCAGTTTAAGGTTAGTTTCTGCCACAATCAGCGCTTCCATGCGGTCAGCCACGCCGATATCGGCACGATTGATTTCTACAGCGGCCGTTAAGCCTTCCTGCACGCGGCGCTTGACCATGGCTAGGTTCTGGCTGGCATATTCGAACTGGTTCTTGCGCACATCGAGCGCCGCCCACGCCTCGTAAAGCTCCCAATAGGCTTTGTCCACAGTAGCGACAATGCGTATGGTCTGCAAGCGGGTTTTCAACTGCACGCTGTCGCGGTCCAGCTCGGCAACACGGATGCTGGCTTCGTTCACCTGCTGACCCGCATTACGTAGCAAAGGCTGGCTAAACGAGAAGCGCAAGGCACTGCGGTACTGGTCGCTGGCAAACTTGCCCAGGCTCTGCCGGTTTTCCAGCGGCGCACTCAAGGTCACGGTACCGCCCGTACGCAAAGGCACTTTGACACCCGCTTCGACATCCCAGAATTCCTTTTTTTGCGCATCCAGGTTGAGCTTTGCCAGCTCGCCATTCAACAATGCATTGTCTGACTTGAGGATGACTTTATCGCCTGCCATGGCAGGCGTGTCTTTTTCGGCATATTTGGCATAAGCAAAAATCACTTGGTCAAACTTGGCCTGCTCTTCTCGTAGTGATTGTCTCGCCAGCTCTGGATCCATTTTTGCCACTTTGATTTGCAAATTGTTTTGCAATGCCCGCTGGCGAATATCGGCAATGGTGACTTGAGAGCCTGGTGCCATTGGCACAATACTTTCACTTTCCGGGCTATCAAACGGCTTTAACGCACTTTTTAAATCAACCGTCACCGACGATTTGCGTTGCTGCTGTCGCTTGACCGCATCGTGTAGTGGTAGGCCAGGTTGCGGACTATAGGTTTCTAACGCCCGCCCTTCGGTCTTTTCCAGGCGTTGCCGCGCCCGCGTGTCTGTCACCTCATCGGCCAACAATGCGCCCCAAGGCGAAGCAAGCGCTAATAGTGTTACCAGCCAGCGCGTCATGCGGCTTTGCCTCCGGCCTGTTGCAAGGGCACGGGTTCTGGCGGGATACGTGGCGGAAAGCCATTGAGCAAACGCCACAATTCATAGCCTATGGTCACACGCTCAAGCAGTACCCAGCCTTTGGCGCTGATGCCCTGGCGCAAAAACCTGGCCGATGGCCATTCTGGTGTACCGGCTTTATGCACAACCATGATACGGAAATGACCTGAGCCGTTATCTGTCGGATCGACAAAGGAAATTTCACCTTCAAACGTGCCAACGCCGACCTGCGCCCAACCGGGCACCTGTATCGCAGGCCAGCCTTCAAACTCCAGGCGCACACTGCTGCGGGACGTAATCAGTGGTGCATCACGGCCATCAACCCATAGCTCGACCGCGCGCTGCGAGGTATGGGGCACAATCACCAGCAAGGGATCGCCCTGCTTGATAATTTGCGATTGCGAATTGACCGGTAACCTGAAAATCGTGCCATCCCTGGGCGCGACAATGCGCTGCATATTTTGCCGCGCCAGTGAGATTTCTGAATTGTGCAGGCTATTTTCACTGTCTGCGGTTTCGCCGCGAATCTTGTTGATCACCGCAGAAGTGGAGTCTAAATAGGCCTGGGTATCAGAACGGGTTTGCTGGATATCCGCCGCCGCCGAACTGGCTTCTGCTTTGGCTGATTGCCATTGCGCCTGCGCACTATTAAGGTTGCGGCTGGCAATAATATGGTCACGTTCAGCCACCTCCAAATCACGCTTAGACACCAGGCCATCGGCAAACAAACGTTGCAAACGATTGACTTGCAGGCTGGCCGCATCCAATGTCGCCTGCGCCGAATTCACCGCCTCCTGACTACTGCGGATTTTCTGGTTGGCCACATCCAGCTTGTATTGGGCCGCAGAAATCTTGGCATCGCGCGCGGCGGTCAGGTTCTGTTTCTGTAACTCGTAATTACGCAACTCATCTTGTTTCGCACCCAGCTTGCTTTGCAAATTATCCCGCTGTGCTTCAAGACGCTGCTTAAAATTAGGATCAGTATCGGCAATCTCCAGCAGCAAATCGCCCTCTTTCACTTGCGAGCCCTCTTGCACATGCCAGCGATTGATCAGGCCATTCACCGGCGCATCGATGGTTTGTACGCGCTCGGAAGGTGAATAGGCAGTCACCTTACCCAAGGCCGTCACGTTTTGCTGCCAGGGTAAAAATAAAAACAAGGTCGGCAAACCCACTAACAACCAGGCTAACCGTTTGACCCAGACACGCAAATGCTGCGGCGTTTGCACGCTGTGCATCAGCGCTTGTTGCAATTGATTATGCATGATGGTCTCCCGCCTGGTTGCGCGGGCTATCCAGGGTCATCACCTGCTGGAATTGCTGTGCAATATGGGGGAAGCGCGTGGTCACAATCAACATCCAATCTGACTGGTGGCGCTTAAGCAAGGTCAGCACCTGATCCAGCTCCTGCTGGCCGAGCCCATCCAGCAAGCCATCAATGATCAGCAAGTCCGGACGTCCTATCATCGCCCTGGCCAGCATCAGGCGTTGCAACTGGGTATACGTCATGGGCGCACCATAATCGGTCAGTACGGTATCCATGCCCTTGGGCAATTGGCTGATATCTTCCCACAGGCCCAGCATTTGCAAGATATCGACCATGGCATCCAGCGTGATGTTAGTGCGGGTCAGGCGCAGATTATCCAGAATAGAGCCATGCTGCCACTCGACCTTATTGGCAACACCAATACGGTCACGCAAGTGGTCCAGGTTCAGTTGGCGCAAGTCTATGCCGCCATAACTGATATAGCCTTGGGCAGGTTGCCTGAGTCCGGTTAACAGCTCGAGCAAGGTGCTTTTACCACTGCCCAATGCGCCCAGAATCGCCATACTCTGGCCATGTTGCAATTCAAAACTCACCTGACTCATCAGTGCTGGCTGAGCAAGATGACTAAAACCCAGGCCAACCACTTTTAAAGGATGATAGCCGTCCAGGCTGGACTGATGCTCACCCACCGTCTCCACCGGCAAGGTCTCCAGCACGCCTAATTTATCGACCGCAGCCAGCAAATCGTAAAAATACTCCAGCTTGGTCACAAAGCGCACAAAGGCAGACAGCACACCAAAAATAATCAATTCTGCCGCCACAAACTGGCCCAGGTTAATCTGCCCCTTGATCACTAAGGTGCCGCCGAGAATCAGCATGCCGGTGCCGATCACCGCATACATGCCAACCGCGCCAATCAACTGCATCATTAATACGCGGAAATGTTGTACTCTGGCACCCAGATAGTTTTGGGCCAGCACCTCAGTATTTTCTGTAGTACGTTGTTTGGCACCATAAAACTTGGATAACCATTTATTGCGTGCAATGTTTTCCAGCCATGCCGCCATATCGTACTTGGCCTTGGACTCCTTGAGCGCGGTGGTTTCCGCCTGCTTGCCCAGCAAAAATACGACAGCCCACAATACGATCAGCATCAGGATCACCAGAATGCCGAAGTACAAGCTGTAAAACAGTAAGACCACGCTACCAATCAAGCCTTGCAGCAAGGCGGTCAGGCCAACCGTGAGCAGGGTTGCCACCGATTTTTGCACCGTCTGAATATCAAAGTAGCGGTTTACCAGCTCCACTGGATTGTGCTGGTCATAGACAGAGACATGAATCTGTTGTGTGTTTTGCGCAATGAGCAAACTATGCCGCACAAATACCCGGCGTTGAATCAGCTCAACCAGGAAACTCTCAATCGCGTAAATCCCCCCCGACAAGGCCAGCAGGCAAAACAGGATAAAGCCGACCACATACAAGGGCTGCAACACGCCGCCCATGGTGACGATATTGACCATGGTCTGTACCGCCACAGGCGTCGCGATTCCCAACACGCCATAGACTAGTGTCAGGTAAACCAGAAGCAGGATATCCTGCTTTTCAAAGGCGGCGAGTTTTAATACCCGTTGTACCGGGCTCAACAGGGAGGGAGTTAGATTTGCCATAATTAAGAGTTATTTTAGTTCAGGCCCACTACATGGATACAAATGTATTTTATTAAGTTCAAAAAAAAACGGCTCAATGAGCCGTTTTCTTTTTCACATCACGGATTACAGGCTGTAAGCACGCTCACCATGCTCAGTCGTATCCAAACCTTCGCGCTCGTATTCTTCACTTACGCGCAAGCCTACAACAGCGTCTACAACTTTGTAAAGAATCACACTCACGATACCCGTCCAGATCAGGGTCACCACGACGGCGATGATTTGGGTAGAAACCTGACCACCCATGGTCACGCCTTCGGCATAACCAACACCACCCAAACCAGGGGACATCAATACGCCTGTACCTACCGCGCCCCAGATACCTGCCAGGCCGTGCACACCGAATACATCCAGTGAGTCGTCATAACCCAGCGCACCTTTCAACTTGGTCACGCCCCACAGGCTGACGAAGCTGGCAGTGAAGCCCAGAATGATAGAACCCATCGGACCGATGAAACCACATGCTGGTGTAATCGCAACCAGGCCAGCTACCGCACCGGATGCAGCACCCAACATGCTTGGTTTACCGCGGAACAACCACTCAGCCAGGATCCAGCCCAATACAGCAGCCGCAGTTGCCAGTTGTGTGTTTACCAGAACCATACCTGCAGTGGCATCAGCAGCCAGTTCGCTACCTACGTTGAAACCAAACCAACCCACCCACAGTAATGACGCACCAATCATGGTCATGACCAGGTTATGCGGAGGCATCGCTTCTTTACCGTAACCGATACGTTTGCCCAACATCATGGCGCCAATCAGCGCAGCCACACCAGCGTTGATGTGTACAACAGTACCGCCAGCAAAGTCTTTGGCACCCAATTCAGCCAGATAACCACCACCCCACACCATGTGTGCGATTGGGATATAAGCAAAGGTCACCCACAACGCTGTGAACAGCAATACAGCAGAGAACTTCATACGCTCAGCAAAACCACCCACGATCAATGCTGGTGTCAACGCAGCAAAAATCATCTGGAAAGTCAGGAAAACATATTCAGGGATAGTGCCAGACAAGCTGTCCGTTGTAATGCCTGACAGGAATGCCTTGCTCAAGCCCCCAACGATGGCATTACCTTCACTAAACGCCATACTGTAGCCGTAAGCCGCCCACAACACGGAGATCAATGAGAACACCACGAAAATTTGCATCAACACGGAAAGCATGTTTTTCTGACGCACCAAGCCACCATAGAACAGGGCCAAACCTGGGATTGTCATTAAAATTACCAACACAGTGGCCACAATCATGAATGCGGTATTACCTACATCCAATGTTGGTGCAGCCTCTGCTGCCGCTGGCGCAGCTTCTGCAGCAGGCGCTTCGGCCGCTGGTGCTGCATCAGGGGTGACTGTTTCTTGTACTGTGATCGTTTCAGTCACAGTCTCTTCAGCATAACTCACTGGGGTTGCCGCCAGGCCAATCAAGGCGACCAGTGATAACATGGAAAGAATTTTCTTCATAGCTGAAGCCCTTTCTTATAGCGCATCCGGACCGGTTTCGCCGGTACGTATACGGTAAACTTGTTCCAGATCGAAGACAAATACTTTGCCATCACCGATTTTGCCAGTTGCAGCCGCTTTCTCAATCGCATCAACGACTTGATCAAGCATGTCGTCCTTGATGGCTACTTCGAGCTTCACCTTAGGCAAAAAATCCACGACATATTCTGCACCACGATATAACTCGGTATGCCCCTTTTGACGGCCAAACCCTTTGACCTCAGTGACTGTGATGCCTTGTACGCCAATGTTGGACAAAGCCTCACGCACTTCATCAAGCTTAAATGGCTTGATTATTGCGGATACAAATTTCATTTGCTTCTCCCGTTGTTAACTCTGACGGGCACGATGCCCGCCAGATCTAAACTTGCTTTTTAGAATGTACGACCGAGGGTTAATACCAAACGACCTTCATTCAGGTTTTTACTTTGTGCTGTAGTCAAGTCGCCTTTGCCGTTAAAGCTTGTGCCACCGTAGCCATTTTTGTCCCAGTAGCGGGAGTTATCTGACTCAACCCAGTATACACCGGCGTTCCAGCCCTCGGTAGCACCAATCTTGAACGCTTTGCTCAAGCCAATTTTCCAGTCTGTGTAGTCTGGATTAGTTGCGCCACTCAGTGACTGACTTGGGAAGTTATCAACCCCACCAGTACCAGTTGTTGAAAAGTTGTAGTTCAACTTACCCGCAACATTCAAACGGCCCACGTGAGCAATTAAAGTCAAATCCCACCATGGCAATGGATAAGCCGCGTTCAATTCAAAATAGGTAGAACCTTTAGTGCTGCCATCCCAACCTGTTGATTTATCCGCGCCCCACCAGTCGGTCAGGGTATAAGACAATTTACCGCTCAACCAGCCATAAGACAAACCGACGTTAGCCTCATAAGTATCCCAGCGGCCGCCTTTTGGTGTTAATGGATCGTTAGGGTTACCAGATGTTGGGTTAGATGCGCGGTATTTTTTCCAAGAGCCACCTGGATACAGGTAACCATACAGACCAGCACTCCAGCCCAAACCTTCAACAGCAGGTACGCTACCATTGTAACCAGCATAAATATCAATTTCAGTGGTTGAATCTGGATAAGTGTTAGGCGTGACACCTGAACCCCAGACACCAGCATAGAAGCCGCTAGAATGGGTAATATCCATACCACCTTGTGCGGTTGGCTTATGCCATGATTGTGAAATACCACGTGAGTAGTAATCTGATACAAAAGAAACGTTACCGGTCGCAGACCAGTCAGATTTAGCTTCTTCTTTAGCCTCTTCAGCTGCGTATGAAGCTTGTGCAAAAGATAATGCACCCAAAACTGCTGTGAGCAAAATAGATTGACGCATTTATGAGTCCTCTCTCTGTGAAAATCTTTGATCGAATTGTTGTAAACGAGAATGAAACAACATTGACCACAAAGCAAGGCACGTGCCAACCTATATAAACTNNTTAATTATTAAAAAAACATAATAACAAATTGTTTTTTATTAATTATGAACTTATTGTATTGGGGTAATTATATTTTCAACCCTGCTATACATGCTAAAATATTGTGCAAAGGAGTGCTTACCATGCTATTTACCAACGAAAAAATTAAAGAATTATCTTTTAAAATCAAACAACTAGTTGATTCAAGCCCCATTTCAGAGCTAGAAACCAATTTGCATGCACTATTTCAGGGCGCGCTCACCAAAATGGAACTTGTTTCACGCGAAGAATTCGATATTCAGTCAGCACTATTGGCACGTACCCAGCAACAATTGAAAACACTGGAAGAAAAAATCAGCCAGCTGGAACAGGCTCAACCAGCCAAGAAGTAAAAATTAATTTACAATTGTTAGCATTCCAATATTCAGGAGTGCGAAATGAGTCTGGCGGTGTTATACAGTCGTGCACTGAGCGGCATGGACGCGCCAGAGGTGGTGGTAGAAGTGCATTTGGCCAATGGCTTGCCAAGTTTCACCATCGTCGGCCTCCCTGAAACCGAAGTAAAAGAGAGCAAGGACAGAGTACGGGCAGCGATACAGACGGCACAATTTGAGTTCCCAGCCCGTCGCATTACCGTCAACCTTGCGCCGGCCGACCTGCCAAAAGAAGGCGGACGCTACGATCTGCCGATTGCGCTCGGCATTCTGGCCGCCTCAGGCCAACTGCCCAAACAACAGCTGGCAAATTATGTGATTGCCGGTGAACTGGCGCTCACAGGCGCATTACGGCCAATTCGTGGCGCGCTGGCGATGACATATCAACTGCTACAAGACAAAGCGGGCACCAGAGCGGCTATCTTGCCCCAAGAAAGTGCATATGAGGCGAGCCTGGTCGAAGGCTGCACCATTTTTGCGGCAGACAGCCTGCTTGATGTATGCGCGCATTTGTCTGACAAACAATCGTTGCCACAACACCCTTTGGTCACGCCTGCAATAAACACCTTGCTGCCAGATTATCAGGAGGTCAAAGGTCAGCTGCGTGCCAAACGCGCATTGGAGATTGCTGCGGCCGGCCAGCACAGCCTGCTAATGAGCGGCCCACCAGGCACGGGTAAGAGCATGCTGGCGCAACGGTTTGTCGGCATCCTGCCAGAAATGACCACGCAGGAGGCGCTTGAAAGCGCAGCTATTTTGTCACTGACCGGACAGTTTCCAGCAACGAACTGGAAAAAACGCCCCTTTCGGACGCCACACCATACTGCCTCGGCAGTGGCATTGGTCGGCGGAGGCAGCGTGCCACGCCCCGGTGAAATCAGCCTCGCGCATCATGGCGTGCTGTTTTTGGATGAGCTGCCGGAGTTTGACCGCAAGGTGCTGGAAGTATTACGCGAGCCGCTCGAAAATGGCAGCATCACCATTTCACGTGCCGCCAGGCAAGCCACTTTTCCGGCACAATTTCAGTTGATTGCCGCGATGAATCCCTGCCCATGCGGCTACTTCGGGCATTACAACCAGCGCTGCCGCTGCACACCAGAACAAATCTTACGTTACAAAAACAAGCTTTCCGGTCCCTTGCTTGACCGCATTGACATGAATATAGATGTCCCAGCCCTTAAACCAGAGGAGTTGAGCCAGCATCAGCCAAGTGAAAGCAGTGCCAGTATATGCGCCCGCGTGACGCTGGCGAGACGGCGGCAAATGCAACGCCAGCAAAAGCCTAACGCGATGCTAGGCCCGCTGGAGATTGCGGATGTTTGCCAGCTCGGTGAACAAGCTAGCCACCTGTTACAAACTGCCATGCACAAGTTCTCATTATCCGCCCGTAGTTATCACCGCATTCTCAAGGTTGGCAGGACTATCGCTGATCTGGCCGGTGCAGAACACATGAGTGATGCGCACATTGCAGAAGCGTTACAATATCGGCGTTATGACTATTAAGAGGATTACGCCATGCATTTATATGATGTCAGTATCGCGCCATTGTTACGCACCTTGCAGAACTTGAAACACATCCTGCAACAAGGTGAATTGTATGCTGAGCAGAAAAAGGTGGCGCCTGAAGTGCTGCTGAACAGCCGTTTATCTGTCGATATGTATCCGCTCACCAGACAAGTGCAACTGGTCAGCGATATGAGTAAAGGTGCAGGCGCTAGACTGGCCAGATTGGAAATTCCGCAATATGCCGATGATGAAACCAGCTTTGACATGCTGTACGCCAGAATCGATAAAACCATAGATTTTCTGGCACAAATCCAACCAGAACTGCTGGAGGGGGCTGACAGCAAAGAAATCGTGCTGACGATCCGCAAAGTGGACCTGACATTTACCGGGTTGGACTACCTGCAAAAATGGGTCATGCCCAACGTCTATTTTCACACCACCACGGCTTATAACATTTTGCGCCACCTCGGTGTACCGCTTGGCAAAACCGATTATCTCGGCCAAAAACGCTAATCACTCAGGCAGGTTTGCGCCAGTAGCCAGTCGCGCCTGGCTGCGCGTTTAACATGGCCTGCCGACGCAGCGTTTCATAAGCCTCAGCCTCAGAAATACCCTGCTCATGTGCGATACGTGAAGCTTGCTGATTGGCTTGCGTTACCCAGGCCGGATTCTGCTCATAGCCGCGATCTTGCATGCAGCGATCCAGTACGCGCGACTGCCTGGCCGCTTTCTCCAGCTTCTGAAACGGCAAGACTTCAGGCAACCCAGCTGCTGCCTTGCTGGCAATCAGGTCACACTGATTAATCGCCTGCGCAACATCGCTCTGCGGGCTGATGGGCTCAGCCTCCGTCAGTGACTGCCAATACCAGAAACCTGCATAGCATAGCAGCAACAGCCCAAACACAGCGAATATCCTTGCAATCTTCATCAGCCAACCCTCGCTCTAAGTGCTTTTATTGTGCGCCATTTCAGGACAGATGAATAGCAAGGTCACTGTCATCTAAACAATGCATTCACTTCATGAAATCTTCACACAACCTGGTTAACATAGTTTTAATCGATGGTGATATGGAAAACCGCCATAAACCAGAATGCCCGACTTAAGAATGGACCAAGCATGACGTTAATACAGTTATACACACCAGCAAATAAAGGAAGAATCATGAGCGAATGGCAAGATGAGCCACTGACCTACACCGCCAGTATGCCTGAGCTGATGACAGCACAGGACATTATGTACCTGGCTGAGGACATTGTGGCTGACAATAATATTCAAGCGATTTACAAACCTGCAGAGCTCTCACTGGAAGTGGTTTAGCGCCAAGCATTGTTGCCCGGTATACAGCCGCGGCCAATCTGTACCAAATTCACGCACGACCTCTGCAACATCCCCCTCTGGGCACGCGTTTCAGGCACGCCTAGACACTCCCCTTGTGTTTGCCTAAAATAAACCTTCGACCATCACCATCACAGGAGGCAACCATGTTTTTAGGCGCGGTAGGCATCTATACCCTGATTGGCGTTGTTGTAGCGATTTGCCTGATTTTGTATGTGTTTGCACAACGGGTGAAATAAGCCGCAGGTAACAAAAAAGCCCCGTTAGGGGCTTTTTTATTGGTGACACTTTTACTGTATCAACTCATGCCAGCTTTGCTTGGTGCCATAGCTGCCATTGTTCTTCTGCTTGAAAATCTCAGTCGACCTGCTCGTCGCCGAGAGGCCAAATACCTGGTCGTCCAGACTCAGTTGCTGCGGTGTTGGGTCATTGCTGCCCGTCACCACCACATGTGGCACGCCATTACCGTCATAAACGATATTGAAGCCCACCGCCGGGGTAGTCATGCGCTCGGAAACGATGCCACTGGTTAGCAAAGAGCCGCCTTTTTTGTAGTTAAAGAAGTTAAACCAGCCATAGCCTGCCCCGTTGCAGGCCTCACTGCTAGGCACCATGGTGGGCATCAGCAAAGCACCATTTAATAACAGCGGGTCCAGGTTGACGCGCTCGCCCGCCGGGAAATCCAGCACCCAGCCATAGCCGGTATCAAAATTGACCGTCCCACTCGAGGTCACGACACGATCACCACTCAGTGATTGCGTCGTCAGTTGCGCACGCCCGATCGCCGTGGTTTGCCCGTTATCTTTAAACGTGTATGCAGAGTTTTGTGGGGTGTTTGTCAAATCAGCCGGTTCGAGAAACTTCCCTGTCCCCACCATGACCACCTTGTTATTGTCGACCTTACCCAATTCTGGTTGGGTAGTGATTTTTTGCACATTACCGCCGCCATCACGTAAGGTCGCAATTTTAGTCACTGCATTGGTGTTGATGTTAAAGCGCCAGATGTTGCCATTTAAATCACCGCCATACACATTCAAGGCCATGTTATTTTCAAACATCTGGTCAGCATAGGCCGAGATTCTTGATAGGCCACTAGGCTCGCCAGCACTGCCTTCACCGGTAGAGAGAGTTTTCAACACGCTGCCGGTATTGGCATCGAGCACATACAGGTAACCGCCGCCATTCCCGGTTGGCGTGTTAGCGACCAATGTACCATCATTCAATTTACGCGCATTGGTGCCATTGTTATAGCCCGAAGTCACCAGCACTACCCAGCGGCCATCCTGCATTTTAGTCACCAGCGGGTTACCAAAGGTATACCCCAGATTACTATTCGCGCCGGTGGTCTGTGCATAAAACTCCCACAGCAACACGGGGCTACCGGGGTTCGTCACATCAATGGCAAAATAGCCACGCCCGCCGCCATTTAACCCAGAAACCAGGATAGTGCGCCAAATAGCGCTATCGCCACTGCAGCCGGAGATACAAACATCGGTGACCACCGGGCTGCCATTCACGTAATTGGTATGGTAATTGGAGCCATACTCTTTATCGGCCAGATTGGCCAGGTTGGCAATCACCGGGGTGGGGATAAATGCCCACAGCTCATTACCGTTATCGGCGTTGAAGGCATGTAACATACCATCATTGGCGCCCACATAGACCGTTCCACTTTGCAAGGCTTTTCTTGATGCCTTATAGGCTTTATAACCGGCATCCAGATAATCCACATTAGAGGCTTTGAAATAAGCGGGGCGTGACTGTGAGATATCCCCCAGCGTTGCTAACCGCTCACGGAACCAGCGATTATCTGCAACCGGATTAGATGAGGTATCTTCGTAAGTCTTATTCCCTCGGAGATAATCCACCAACTTGCCGGCTTTATTAGGTTCAGTCATCCGCAGGTCACTGGCAGGCAAGCCCTGCATCTGGCTCAACGCTTTATACCCATTTTCCAGCGTAGTGCGATGCTGCACAGGTAAGTTATCTGCCGTAAACAATACCATTGCATTATTGGCATTAAAGAATATTTGACGGTTTGCACCCAGCTGATTCTGTAACTTGCCAGTACAACTGCTTGCAATCGCCACATAACACGAGGCAGGCTCACTCATGCCAATGGCAGAACCTAATGCGCCCCCTGCATTCCCGCACGCAGTCTGATCAGAGTTAGTCGTTTTACAATACAGCTTACCGTCCTGGCTAGCCGCCGTTGCAGGTGAGGTACATGTTTCTGCGGCCACATTCTCAACGCACCATACGGCGCTTTCTGACGTTTGCAAAGAGGTCGTGTTGACCGTGCGTGCCTCCAGATTGCCTGTCCACTTCACGGACTGGTAACTGGCCACATACTGGAAGTTATCCCCATTGGTCGGCGCCAGGCTACTGGCGGCAGCGGCGGCACTGGCGCCCTGGATAGACTTGATCTCGGACAAGCCCTTCGCTAATGACTCACGTAACAACTTGGGGTTGCTGGCACTGTAATAGGTGCCGCCTGCGTTTACTGCCGCATGCCATAAGTCATCAATACGGGTGCCATCCTCATTGAGGGTTGGGTCCGGCCAGTTTTTTGCATTGGAAGAAATATCCTTGTAATCGCCGGAGGTCCGCGTTTTGTAGTCCTCGGTGTAAACCAATGTGCCGTCAATGCCCAGGCCCAAGGTCATGGTCACCATATTCTGTTTTGGATAATCATTGGTTGTACCACACACAGAAGAGCCTAAGCCACCGGTACAATTCGAGAACGTATTATCCCGGATATCCGTATCATAAAAATACTTGGCCGTATCCGCCAGCGTGTTGGACTTAGCGCTACTGTCGAACTGTGGCCGTGGACTGCTACCGTCCTGGTCACCGATGGCTGTACTATTGATACGGGTTGGATTGCTACTGTCGTTCCAGTAACCATCCGTGGTCAGCAAGGTGAAATTAGACTGACAGGCATATTGCATCGGGTCATCATTGCCCAATGTTTTTTTACCAGCAAAATGCCGCCCTACGCTGGATAGTGCCGTACGCAACGGGGTGCCGCCACTGGCAGACACCGCAAACAGTTTCTGGTACCAGGATTGCTTCTGGCTAGCATTAAACGGTGCCAGTGCCAGATAGTTGGAACTCGGACTATTAATGGTGACCAAACCAACGCGATAACGGGAATCCAGCGCCTTGAATGCCTGGCTGGCTGCCGTTTTCATCGACTGCATACGTGTACGGTAATACGCCCACCAGTTAGCAAAGTTGGTCATCTCCTCGGTAAGCGTACAAGTAGTGCCGGTACAATCCAACCTATCCAGCCCTTTGGTCGTTTTTCCTGGGGCTGTATAAGGGACATCACTTGAAATCTTGACGTAGACCATGCTGCCGGGAATGTCAGTGGTGGTATTAGTCGTCAGTTGAGCCGTGTAATTGCCACCTGTCATGGTGACTTGAATCGGGGCGGCGGTGTTCACTGGCTCACCAGCAGGCGTAATAATCGTCAGCACATTGCTGCTGATATTGACCGTATTACCGCTCAGGTTGCAATTGCCCGACAGACTGGTACGGCACATATTATTGCGCACCTCACTGGCAAACTGGCTGCTGTTATATGAGTTGTTGACTGAGACGGTAGTGGATAAAAGCTCAATATTATTGATTTTTATGCTTTGTATGGACGCATTATTACTGGTCTTGTTCAGCGTCAGGGTATAGGTGGAGATAGGCCTGCGCAAATTGGTATAGGTATTGCCGTCATTCACGGTACTGCTGGCATTGCGGATCTTCTGGCAATACATGGAGCCGGTCAAACTGCGTCTGGTTGCAGCCGTGCTGGTGTTACACCAGCGGATATTGGACGGATAAATATAGCTTCCCGTTGCCTCTTTCGAGATCACGCAACTGGTCAGGCTAGGCGTGGAGCAGAACTCTCCTGGGATAAACGCATAGTAAGTCGCCATCGAGCGGATATCAGTGGTCCCGTTTTTGCCACCGCCCAGATCATTCACCTCATTCGGCACCGCCGCAAAATTAGTCTGATTGGCCATACTGGCGGCCAGGTAGGTCAACGGCGGGCTATATTGCACCTCTGGATTGTAGTACTGCGTGTTGTAATCCGCATTATCAAACAACCATGGTGAAGAAGAGTTGGACCAGTCAGGCGCATAATCCCAGCCCATACTGCCCGAGTTATCCAGCACAAACATGAGGTTTGGTTTGACATCCGAACTGCCGGAGGTTTGCAACGGCATGGTCGCCAGATCCAGAAATTCAGCTTGCACAAGCCCTGGTAGCAATGCGCCCAGCCAGAAAATTTTTTTGATCCAATGTTGGCTTTTCATCGTTCCACCCATTTAGTTGGAGATAAACGTTTGCAAAAAAGTGACGGTGTTTTTGGGTCCTGCGATACGCAAGGTGACCCGATATAACGGTGAATCCGAACTGGCAATACAGCGCTTGAACAGCTCAAGATTTGTAATATTATGAGAGCAGTTTTCGCCATTGCTGGGGGAGCTGGCCATCATGCAACGGGAGGCATCACTTAACGCAGCACCATCAGCAATTTCAGCATCACTGTAATTACACATGCGCTCTACAACATAACGGATTTCATTCCCCTGGCGGTCTACACCGTTGCGGATTTCATCATTACCATCGGTCTGGCTGGGGGCAAGGCTGCTATTGCCGTTATTCCACGCCATCGTCGTCAACTGGTTGCCATCACACACTAGCGCATCGGGCCGGGTATCAAACTGGCTACAATTGGCGTAATACCCCAAGCCAGGATGGTGCGCCGTACTGACCGACAGCGATACGTTTTTAGCGATACTCTGTGCAATGCCTTCCAACGCCACATTTGAGGCCGTACTGGCCGATTGGCGGAACACCATATTGCCTGAAAGCAAGGCATTGGTATCCACACTGCGTATCAGGGCCACCGCCGCAATCGACATTACAGCAAGTGCCAGCAAGGCAAAAAACAGCACGATACCGGTTTGGCGAACCAAAGGCCTGCGTGCCACTCGAGACAATAAAAGGCTATAGCGCATCGCGGTTCCAAATAATGTTTCTGAGCGGGATAGTGGCTTCAAAGCTACGGTAGCGGTAGCGCTGCCAGTTGGGCACGCCACTTAAGTCAACACCGGCAGGATTGGCATCCGCCTGCCAGATGCACACTCTGCTCACGCCTGCTGCGGCACCGTTACATGTCTGGCTCACATTGCTTCTTTGCAAATTGCCGTCCCTGGCGATCACTGCAATGCGGATCGCACGGATACGGTTACGGTCCATGAGCGCCATCGTCGGCCCAAAAGTACCCGTGGCATCAACCCATCGATCAACCCGGTTCAAATAAGCGGCAGCGGTGGTGGTGGTCGCCGTGGGGTCTATGGTCTCGGTAATCCCGTATTGTGCCTGCAAGGCCACAATATCACTGGCGACGGGTACCGCCGCGCTATTCGGAAATGGCGTGGTGCCGGATGTGCCTCCGGTGCGCGTCAGTTCCATGGCGGCATTCACCGTATATTCATACTGATTCCATGCGCCCAAACAGGAAAAGCGTACCCAATCGGCACCATTCAAAATGCTCACCGGGCTGGCCGTAGGCGGTGTATTAATTTCAGACAAGGTATTTATGGTGCGATCAGAATTAACTTTTTGCAGGCGGCCAAGGCTGCAATTCGGATTGGTCGGTGTTTGATGAAACAGCACCACATCATTCTCCTGGCAACCAATCAGGCGGCCATCCAAAGTAGGCGCTGTCATGGTCCCCGTGGCGCGCAAGGATGCACCACCACTGGCCGGGTTGCCATAGCGGATGCGCACAATGTCGCTGCCTGTGCCGCCGTCTACAATCACCACTGGCGACAAGTTAATAATCACTCCGCCCTGGTTAATCGAGGTGTTGATCGGGCACAACAAAGGAGATGGGTCACTACTGTTATACAAAGGCAGGCCATAACCCGCATTCTGCGCGTCGCGCTGCATGTAATACATGGCCAGCACGCCGCTTGATTGCGCATCAGCCCCCCCTGCAATCATGCGTTTGCGAGCTTCGAAGCCACTAAACAGGTTGCTGATGGCAAGAGTCGCCACCAGACCAATCAAAATACCCACCAGCAACTCCACCAGGCTCAAGCCCGTCTGGAAACGCTGGCTGCGTAAACGTGAAAACATGCGCATAGATGTATTCATCACGGCATCACATCAAACAAATAACTGGACGCATTGACCTGATGACGGTTACCGCCAGGCACTTGCCAGCCAACCGTCACCGTCACCATGGTGTTGGTCAGTGCCGAGAAAGTCAGCGTACCATTCGGCAACTGGGATTTGATTTTGCTCTTATCCACCTGGGTAATATAGTTTGCCGCATCTCCACCAAAAGCCATCATGTTGGCGATGTGTGTTTGTGCGATCAGTTGTGCCTCCGCGCGGTAGCGATTATCACTGCTGTTCTTAATCATGGCGCTTTGCAAACCCACCAGTGCCAGCACGCCCATACTAAAAATCACCAGCGCTACCATAGACTCAATCAGCACCGAGCCCTGCTGCAAACGCATGGCAAAAGAACGCTTTTGTCGTGAAAGAATTAACATGCCCTAGGATCCCCTGCACCCGACACGGCCGGATCACATACCCTGGCATTGCCCCCGGCTGCCAGTAGCACGCGCAAAGCCCTGCGCTCTTCATTCTTGACTTGCGTATTGGTGACATTGACCACCGTCAGCCCCACGGCCGTCGCCGGGTCACGCGTACCAAAACTGCTAAATACCGCAGTATCATTATCTGCCGACACCGCTGTATTTGTAGAAGACCCTTCCGTGGCACTTCTTTGCGTAATCAGCGCCGGACAGCCCGTGACCACAGTGACACAACCAATCTGCCAGGCACTATTGGTTTGCAGGATAAATTTGACCCTGGCATTACGCTTGATCGCCTCCATCCTCGCTTGCTGTAAACCGCTATGGATAGACTCCGCCACCGTACGAATCTGGGCGTTGCCAATCGACGTCTGGAAGGCCGGAATCGCAATGGTAGCCAACGAGATCAACACCGCCATGGCCACCACCAGCTCCACCAATGTAAATCCTTGCTGACGCATCTGTTAGCAAGACCCTGAAGATGAAGTCAGCCAGCAAGAACTGCCCACTGTGCCATCAAACTTGGAGGTTTTGGCATTATCCTGATTGACTGTGAACTCGAAGGCACCCATGTTATTGGAAGCTCGGCCAGTGGCTCGCAAAGTGTAGGTAGTCGCCGACTGGTTATCAATGCTGTAATCGAAAGACTTGGCATCGCTAGGCACACAAACGAACCCCACATAAGTAAAGTTATCCTGAAAGAACTGCTCAGCCTGCACCCGGCAATTAGCCAGATTGGCGGGGGCCTCTGCGGCGTTGCCACTTTTCACATAGTCCTGATACCCTGGCACGGCAATACTGGCCAGTAAGCCAATAATCGCTACCACAATCATCATTTCAATCAGGCTAAAACCATATTGATTTGGGCGCTTCATGATCAAACCCCTTTTAAGATAGCCTTATCATGCAAACAGCAGGCTGTCATGTCCAGCAGCAGCCGACCAATGGTTGAGATTGCCCGACAAACGGTCAAGTGGCGGCGCAGGCACCATGAGCCACTGGCGGTTTAATGGTAAAATGACGCACTATTTATATTGGACGGTGGATCATGCTTTCCTTCTGGACGAGATTACTGGCTGTTGCCTTATTGTTGGCTCAACTGAGCGCCTGTGGTCTCAAAGGGGATTTGTATATTCCTGAACGCCAATATCCTCAAACTCCTCAACAAGATAAGTCTTCATCGTGACCACGCTTTCAACCCAACCTTTTTCTACTCAACAGGGCTTGCTACATGCTGAACATGTGGCTCTGCGTGAGATCGCCCTGGCACATCAAACGCCTACTTACGTCTATTCGCGTGCAGCATTAACGCAAGCCTTTGAACGCTTTCAGGCTGGCCTGGTCGGCCATGACCATTTGATTTGCTTCGCAGTGAAAGCCAACCCCAGCCTGGCCATTCTGAATCTGTTCGCCAGATTAGGCGCCGGGTTTGATATTGTGTCTGGCGGCGAATTGGCGCGCGTGCTTGCTGCAGGTGGCGACCCGAAAAAAGTCGTGTTCTCAGGGGTGGGGAAATCACATGCTGAAATTAAAGCCGCGCTCGAAGCAGGCATACTGTGCTTTAACGTCGAGTCAGTCAATGAACTGGACCGCATCCAGCAAGTAGCTGCCAGCCTCGGTAAACAAGCCCCGGTTTCTCTACGCGTGAATCCCAACGTAGATGCCAAAACGCACCCCTATATTTCTACCGGTCTCAAAAACAACAAGTTTGGCGTGGCGTTTGAAGATGCACTGAACCTGTATGAAAAAGCGGCGCAACTGCCTAACATCGAAGTGCACGGCGTGGATTGCCATATTGGTTCGCAAATTACCGAGCTTTCGCCTTTTCTGGATGCACTGGATAAAGTACTTGGCCTGGTAGACGCATTGGCTGCCAAAGGCATTCATATCCAGCATATAGACGTCGGCGGCGGCGTAGGCATTACCTACAGTGATGAAACCCCGCCAGACTTTGCTGCTTACACAGCTGCTATCTTGCAAAAACTGGCTGGCAGAAACGTAAAAGTGTTGTTCGAACCAGGCCGCGCACTGGTCGGTAATGCAGGCGTCTTGCTGACCAAGGTGGAATACCTGAAACCGGGCGAATCCAAAAACTTCGCCATCGTTGATGCCGCCATGAACGACCTGATGCGCCCGGCGCTGTATGACGCATTCCACAATATCACCACCATCGCGCCATCGACTGCTGAAGCGCAGGTGTATGAAATTGTCGGCCCGGTGTGTGAAAGTGGTGACTTTTTAGGTCATGACCGCACATTGTCAATTGAGGAAGGCGATTACCTAGCGATTCATTCTGCTGGCGCCTATGGCATGAGCATGGCCAGCAACTACAACACGCGTGCCCGTGCGGCAGAAGTCTTGGTGGATGGTGACCAGGTGCATGTGATCCGCGAACGCGAGCAAATTGCAGACCTGTTTAAACTGGAACGTACGCTGCCGTAAGCCTCCCTATGGCCAATAAAAAAACCGAAGCCTCAAAGCTTCGGTTTTTTTATTGGGTGAAACAGTTTAATCAAAAATCACGGTCTTGTTCGCATAGAGCAAAATACGATGCTCAATATGCCAGCGCACAGCTTTGGAGAGCACCACACGTTCCAGGTCACGGCCTTTCTGGATTAAGTCTTCAACCTGGTCACGGTGAGAAATCCGCGCCAGATCCTGCTCGATAATCGGGCCTTCATCCAGCACTTCAGTGACATAGTGGCTGGTGGCACCAATCAACTTCACACCACGCTCAAAGGCACGGTGGTAAGGGCGCGCGCCGATAAAAGCTGGCAGGAATGAGTGGTGAATATTGATGATTTTTTGCGGATAACGCGCGACAAAATCCGGTGACAAAATCTGCATATAGCGTGCCAGCACGATCAAATCAATGCCATATTGATCAAACAGCGCAAATTGCTGGGCCTCAACCTCGGCTTTGGTTTCCTTACTCATCGGCAGATAGTGGAAGTCAATACCGTAAAACTGTGCCAGTTTCTCGGTGTCTCTATGATTGCTGATAATCAAAGGAATATCGCAAGCCAACTCACCACTATGGTGGCGGTGCAGCAAATCAACCAGGCAGTGGTCATATTGCGAGACCATGATCGCCGTACGTGTTTTTTGCTCGGACAGTTTGAGCTGCCAGGTCATGTCAAAACGCTGGGCAATCGGGCCAAACGCCTGCTCAAAGTCAGCCACGGCGACATTGAAATTGGTCAGGTCCCACTCCACGCGCATCAAAAACAGATTATTTTCCGCATCCTGATGCTGGTCTGCGTGTAAAATATTGGCATTGTGCTCATACAAAAATTGCGCAATCGCCGCCACAATCCCTTTGGTATCCGGGCAGGTAATCAGCAAGGTAGCAGTGTTTTTCATAACATGGGCTTCAACGAGCAACAAAAATGCAGATTATACCTGATGCCTGCCAGACCTTGTGGTTGACCTTGGTATTGGCAGGCGCAGAATGCAGCATCCTATGACGGAATTCATTATGCAAACAGAAGTGACACCCAATATTGTACTGGCTAACCCGCGCGGCTTTTGCGCCGGGGTAGACCGTGCCATCATCATTGTCGAGCAGGCGCTGGAAAAGTTCGGCGCACCGATCTATGTACGCAATGAAGTGGTGCACAACAAATTTGTCGTTGGCCAGTTGCGTGACAAAGGCGCAATTTTTGTCGATGAGCTGGAAAAAATTCCGACAGGCAGCATCGTCATTTTCAGCGCCCATGGCGTGTCCAAAGCCGTGCGCGCAGAGGCAGAGTCACGCGGCCTGACGGCATTTGACGCCACCTGTCCGCTGGTGACCAAGGTGCATATTGAAGTGGCCAAGATGCGCAAAGAGGGTATGGAAATCATCATGATTGGCCACAAGGGCCATCCAGAAGTAGAAGGCACCATGGGTCAGTCTGAAGCAGGCATGCACCTGGTGGAAACACCTGAGGATGTGGCCGCACTGCAAGTGACAGACCCGGACAAACTGGCCTATGTGACGCAAACCACATTGTCCGTCGATGATGCTACGCAAGTGATCAATGCCTTGAAAGTGCGCTTCCCAACAATCAAAGCCCCCAAGAGCGATGACATTTGCTATGCCACGCAAAACCGGCAAGACGCAGTCAAAGTCATGGCCAAAGACTGTGACCTGGTGATTATTGTCGGCTCGCCCAATAGCTCAAACTCGAACCGTTTGCGCGAAGTCGCCAAAAACCAGGGCGTAGAAGCCTATATGGTCGACAACGCCAGTCATTTGCAAGCCGCATGGTTACAAGGCAAACGTAAGATCGGTATCTCGGCGGGCGCTTCTGCGCCAGAAGTGCTGGTGAAGGAAGTGATTGCTGCGTTGCAAAACATGGGCGCAGCCCACGTTGAAGAACTACAAGGCGTAGTCGAAAACGTCGTTTTCCAGTTGCCAAAAAACCTGGTCAACGCCGAAAAGCGTAATCAGGCTTAATCAAGCAGATTTCATCAAACACCATTCTGGGCAAAAAAAACCCAAGCTCGAAAGCTTGGGGCAAGCAATATCCTCGGGAAAGGATAATCGGGGAACGATTGCTCATTGTTGTGGTTATATGCAGTTTGCTTCAATACCTATCAATTTGGAGATTGCACTTTGGAGGTTGCAAGGTCGCCCAACCTGCAAGCTGAGTGACTATCTCTCTAACTGCATATAACGTGCCAACTCCCCGAAAACCACAAGCCATTGATTATTAATCAATTAATTTTTTCATAGATTGAACTGCAATCGCAGTCGGCTGAAATAAACCACCACATTGGCTTTCTAAAACCAGATCATCCATTACGACTTACGGCGGCGTACATCTGAGAACAACGGGAACAACAAGGGCAGCAATAACAAGGTGAACAAGGTGGCGGTAATCAACCCACCCACAATCACCACCGCAAAAGGCCGCTGCGTTTCTGAACCAATGCCATGCGAAAGTGCCGCAGGCATCAGGCCGAGCCCAGCCATCAGCGCCGTCATTAAAATGGGGCGTAATCTTGCCACCGCACCGTCGATCACAGACTCAGTCACACTGCGTCCTTCACGCATCAGGTTTTTGATCTGCTCGACCATAATCACACCGTTTTGCACCGAGATGCCTGCCAATGCAATAAAGCCAACCGCCGCAGACACAGACAGGTGCAAACCTGAGACCGCCAAACCTGCCAAGCCACCTACCAGCGTAAACGGAATCATCAGCAATACCAGCAAGGCATTTTTCACCGACTTAAACGCCCAGAACAGCAATACAAAAATCAGTAATACCGACAACGGCACAATGACCATCAGTCGCTTCATCGCGCGCTGCTGGTTCTCAAACTGGCCGCCCCAGGTCATGGTGTAACCCGGCGGCAACTTCACTTGCGCCTTAACTGTCTGCATCGCCTCTTTCACAAAGCTGCCCTGGTCTCTATCCGTAATATTGGCCTTGATCGACACAATGCGCGCACCCGCTTCACGACTCACCCGCGACGCCCCTTGCTTGATCGTCACTTCGGCCACCTCGCTCAATGGAATACTGCCGCCACCATTAGGCAAGGCAATCGGCAATTCATCAATGTCATCCACAGAATCCCGGAATGGCCGGTCTAAGCGCAATGTGACGTCAAAATGGCGGTCACCATCATAAAAAGTATTGGCTGGATTGCCTGCCAATGCCGTTTGCACCGTATTGTTCACATCGCCAACCATCAAGCCATAGCGCGACAACTGATTGCGATTCAGGGTAATGTCGAGCTCAGAGTTGCCGGAAATACGCACCGCTGCGACATCGGTTGCGCCGCGTACCGTATTCATGGCATCAACTACTTCTCCAGCCTTTTGTTCAAGAATCGCCAAATCCGGCCCAAAAATCTTCACGGCGATCTCACCTTTTACCCCGGACAATGCTTCTTCCACACTGTCCTGAATCACTTGGGAAAAGTTGGTAGGCACGCCAGGAATCTCGTGAATGCGGCGCGACATGTCTTTAATCAGCGCTTCTTTATCGGCAAACTTCCATTCGCTATGTGGTTTAAGGTCGGCAAGGATTTCCATGTGGTACGGCCCCTTAGGGTCTGTGCCATCATCTGGGCGACCGACATGCGCAACCACTAACCGCACTTCCTGGTAACTATTGAGAATGCGCCTGATTTCACGCTCGACGTCCTTGGTTTTTTCCAGGCTGGCCGAAGGGGGCAGGTCAACCGTAAGCCAGATATTGCCTTCATCCAGCTTGGGTAAGAACTCCGAGCCCAGCATAGGCGCAGATACCACAGATACCACCAATATCGCGACTGAAGCAATCACTACCAGTGGCCGGGATTGGCTACTTTTAAGCAGGATATTGCGATAAGTCTCCTGCAACCTGTGCATCCAGCCGCTGTGTTTTTCCGCCATGTCTTCGCGACTCATGGTGTATGACAGTAAGGCTGGCACTAGGGTTAAGGTCAGGATAATGGCGCCCAGTAAGGCAAAGCTAAGCGTAAACGCCATGGGCGAAAAGATTTTGCCCTCTACCCGCTGGAAGGTAAAAATAGGCAGAAACGCGGTAATGATGATGGCCTTGGAGAACAGGATAGGATGCCCCATATCAATGGCCGTACTTTTCAAGGTTTGCATGCGCCAGGCCAGGCCGGTATGCGTCGGATTTTTATCAACTTCTGCCACTGCCAGACGCACCATCAATGCTTCGACCAGCACGACCGCACTGTCGATAATAATGCCGAAATCCACCGCCCCCAGTGAAATCAGGTTAGCAGATACACCACGCAAATCCATCACAATAAAGGCAAACAGCAAGGACAATGGAATCACCGAGGCCACAATCAGCGCCGCACGCCAGTTACGCAGAAACACCACCAGAATCGTCACCACCAGCAAGGCGCCGACAATCAGATTTTCTGACACCGTATGTACCGTATGTTGTACCAGGCCGGTACGGTCATAGAATGGCACCACTTTCACCCCGGCCGGCAGTGACTCATTGACCACTTCCACCTTGGCACGCAAAGCCTCAATCACTTTGGCCGCATTTTGGCCCTTGGTCATCAGCACGATGCCTTCAATGATGTCATCCTGCTGGTTAAACGACACAATGCCAGAACGCGGCCGGTCACCAATCACCACCTGGCCGAGATCACTCACCAGGATAGGCTTGCCATCTCTTGTATCCACCACCGACTGCGCAATATCATCCAGACTGTGAAACAGGCCGATGCCGCGCACCACCAGCGATTCATCACCACGATGCATCAAGCCACCACCAACGTTGCTGCTGTTGTTGCCTACGGCCTGATTAACCTGGTCAATGCTGACGGCAAACTTTTTCAGACGATAAGGGTCCAGCTTGATTTGATACTCTTTGACCGTACCGCCAAAGCTGGTGATATCTGCCACGCCAGGCACCATGCGCAGTTGCGGAATAATTTTCCAGTCCTGGATCGCGCGCACTTCACGTTGCGGCATGTCTTTGGGTGCTTCCACCAGGTAGCGGTAGACTTCACCCACCGCCGTCGTCAACGGCGCCAGGGTTGGCTGCAAGCCTGTCGGCAGACTCACGCCCTGCAAACGCTCCAGCACTTGTTGCCGGGCAAAATAATCTTCGGTGCGTTCGGCAAACGTCAAGGTGACAACCGACAGGCCCGTGATAGACACCGAGCGGATTTGTGCCAGGCCAGGCACCCCGCTCATACCATGCTCTATGGGTAAGGAAACCACCCGCTCCACCTCTTCGGGCGCCATGCCGGGCGATTGCGTGACAATGATGACATGCACGTCCTCCACATCCGGGAACGCTTCAATCGGCAGATTCTGGACGGCAACCCAGCCAAAAATAGTCAGCACCACCGCGCCGATCAGCAGGAAGACGCGTTGTTGCAGCGAGAAAGTGATCAAGCCTTTTAACATGCTTTATTTACTCACTGATAAATCAGAATTCAATAAAATCGCACCACCGACCACCACGCGTTCACCCGGCTTCAAACCGTCTTTTACCGTGGCATATTCCCGACGTTGCAGGTCGAGTGTCACTTTGCGTTTTTTAAAATGCAAAGGGCGCTCTTCAACAAACACATAGCTATACAGGCCTTCTGTAATCAGCGCGCTATTGGGCAAGCGAATCACCCGGTGCTGGCTGTTATCCAATGGCGTGATGCGTGCATACATTTCCGGCTTCAGTTTGCCATTGCTCTCCACCACACAACGCACGGGGATACGGCGCGTGGTCGGGTCGACCATGACGCCTATGGTTTTGACCTCGCCACTAAACACTTCATCAGGATAGGCATCGACTTCTACGCTCAGTTTCTGCCCTTGCGAGATTCTGCTTAAGTCGCGCTCTGGCAAATCAATGCTGGCCCATAAATGACCAGGGTCGGTGACAATAAACAAAGGCTCTGCAGCATCTGGCCGCACTTCACTGCCAGGATTGATTTTGCGATCAACCACCACGCCTGCAATCGGTGAACGTAATGCGTAATTATCATTGGCAGCCGTTGAAACCCCGAGATTTTTCAGCCTGGCCGTTGCACGCGCCGACTCTGCGCGGGAAGTTGCCCAATCGGCTTGCGCCACTTCCACCTCTTTCTTCGCCAACACGCCACCTTCAACCAGCATACGGCTACGCTCCAATGCCTGCTGTTTCAGCTGCATGTCTGCCTGCGCTTTGCGCACATCGGCCACGGCACCACCCACGTCTGGTGAGTCCATCACCAGCAAGGTCTGCCCGGCTTTCACGCTGTCGCCCACCTGCGCCTTGATGGTCAGTGCCCGTCCAGCCACCGGCGAAAAGATACGCGCCGTCCTGTTTTCATCCAATACAATCTTGCCATTTAACGGCTCGGTGACTGGCACCGGAATTTCTGTCACTGGCTCGACCTTTAAGCTGGTCAGTTGTGGCGACCCTGCAGTCAGTACGATTTCATTGGCATCGCGTGTGTTGCCAGTACTTTTGTCTGCCGCACTGGCCTGGCTGGAAAACATTACTCCAGCAAGCATTACAATTAAAAAATAGCCGCTGCTTGGCATGGCCCGCATGAATATTTGCTTAGAGTTAGGCGTGGTCATAGTGTTTTAGTCTTGATAAGTAAAAGCCTGGCGGGTGGCGGCCAGCCAGGCAGACAGTGATTTAGCATAATCCGCTTTTACACTGGCGGCTTCCAGTTGCAGGGCACGTAAAATACGTCTGGCATCCAGCAGGTCCATCACACTCATGGCACCATGCCGATAAGCAAATTCGGCAGCATCGGCCGCTGTTTGCGCTTCGCTCAGAATACTCTGGTCAAAACGACGATTTTTATCCACCGCTGCCTGTAAATCTGCTTTGGCACGACGCATTTCAGCCACAGCTGCTGCCCTGACCTGTTCTTTGGCTTCCATGGCAGTGGTGTAATCCACTTCGGCCCGCGCCGCTTCGCCTTCATATTGATAATTGGTAAATAGCGGAATACTGACAGAAGCGCCCACTGTATCCGGCGCAGAGCCGGGTTCTTGTCCCGGGAAGTGTTGATAAGCCAGCGACCAGGTCAGATCCCTGGTTTTGAGTGATTCGGCCAGTTTTCTGGCCTGTTGCGCCTGCTCCATGCGCGCCTCAGCGGCTTGTACATCTGAACGTTGCGGTAGCCAGTTGCTTTCCGTCCCTGCCAGCTGGTCTGAAACCAGGCTGGGCCAAGGGTCAGATACATATAGCCTGACAGCATCCTGATCTTTACCCAGCAAATAGGCTAACAAGGCCTGCGCTTTCTGCAAGGTGGCCTCTGCCTGCCGTAAATCATTGCTGGCGCGCAGGGCATCCACCCGAATGCGCGCGACATCAGCCGAAGCCACATCACCCGCTTTTAGCCGCAGTTGCGCCGCCTGCAAGGTTTTGTCATAAGAGCTGACATTCGCCTGCTGTATCAGCAACGTGTCTTGCGCCAGTTTGAGATCAAAATAAGCAGTGGCCATCGCCAAGGCTTGCTGGCGATAAGTTTCTTTGAAATCGAAGCCGGAAGCCTTCACCGCACTTTCGGCCACGGCAGTACGTAGCTCGCGCTTGTTTCCACGCTCGTACAACTGACTGACTTGCAACGCGGAGTTATAGGTCTTGTCCCACAGGCCGTTGGAACCGTTCTGGTTCATATTACCCTGGCCACGATTGACGTTAACACTGGAGAGTCCTAGCGACAAGACCGGGTTAGGCCGTTGCCCTGCGATCAGGGTATCCGCCTCGGCGCCCTCAACAGCGCGCTTGGCTGCCAGCAACTCGCGGTTGCCCCCCGCAAACAGTTGCTCCGCCTGCCGCAAAGACAATTGATTTAGTACGATAGGATCTGCGATACCAGTAGATGCGGCATCAGCAGCCAGTAAACACCGCGCACTCACTATCAGCATGATACATGCCCAGCCTAGCTGACGCCTCAACATTGATCATTCCCTATTTTTAGATACTTTATTTTTTGATCATAATACTCAGAACGGCTTACGACAATCTTTCACTGCACGAAATAAGCACTTTCAGTATTAGATGCCATCATGGACAATATAACGGCGTTTATAGACAATACTTGCATGACACAACATTACAAGACCCCGGTTTCTGCCCTGATTCTGATCCATACGCCCGATTTGCAGGTGTTATTGCTGGAGCGCGCTGACAAAGCAGGCTTCTGGCAATCGGTTACTGGCAGCATAGAAGCAGGCGAAACACCCTACCAGGCAGCCATCCGCGAAGTGAAAGAAGAAACCGGGCTGGATGCCCTAGCTTATGATTTTCAGGATTGGCAGGCTAGCAATATCTATGAAATCTATCCGCACTGGCGCCACCGCTACGCGCCTGGCGTCACCGAAAACACCGAACACCTGTTTGGATTATGCCTGCCATCCGCCATGGCAGTCACACTGGCGCCAGACGAGCATACACGCTATGAATGGCTGGATTGGCGCGAAGCAGCCAAAAAAGTATTCAGCTGGACCAATGTCGATGCCTTGCGGCGCATGGGCGAGAAACATAATCTGGTTTTATCAGGCACTAATATGATTGGGATTCAGTCTAATCAGCTGTAAAATAACGTTTTTCGTACCGGGCCTGGCCCATACACTTAAAGCATGCAAACAGCCACCATCCAATTTGATAAATTCCAAGCGGCCAAAGACGATGATTGTCAGGCGCGTATCCTTGCAGCTCGCGAAAAGCTAGGCAAACGCCTGGTAATTCTGGGCCACCACTACCAGCATGAAAGCGTCTATCGACATGCCGATTACTCTGGTGACTCCTTAAAACTGTCCAAATATTGCGACAGCCTGGATGCAGAGTTCATCGTCTTCCTTGGCGTGCATTTTATGGCTGAGGTCGCTGATATTTTGAGTCGTCCCGAGCAAATTGTCGTACTACCCGACCTCGCTGCTGGTTGTTCCATGGCAGACATGGCCAACCTGGCCAAGGTCGAGCGCAGCTACCGCGAGCTGAGTAAAGTGCTCAACTTTGATGAAACCATCACCCCGGTCACCTATATCAATTCCGCCGCGGATTTAAAAGCATTTTGTGGTGAGCACGGTGGCATCGTCTGCACCAGCACCAACGCGCCGAAAATCCTCGAATGGGGCTTTAGCCAACGCGAAAAAATCCTGTTTTTCCCCGACCAGCACCTGGGTCGCTGGAGCGGCTACAAAATGGGCATCCCATTGGAGCAAATGCCAGTATGGGATCCAGACCTGCCGATGGGTGGCCTGACTGAACAACAAATCAAGGATGCCAAAATCCTGTTATGGAAAGGTCATTGCTCCGTACACCAGATGTTCCGCAAACAGAATATCGACCAGTTCCGTGCCCAGCACCCGGATGGCAAAGTGATTTCGCACCCGGAAACCGCGTTTGAAGTCTGCATCAACTCAGACTATGTCGGTTCTACCGAATATATCCTGCGCACCGTGAGCGAAGCCGAACCAGGCACCAAATGGCTGGTCGGCACTGAGCTCAACCTGGTCACCCGCCTGGCTGAAGAAATGAAACCGCAAAACAAACTGGTGCAGTTTATGAGCCACGTCGTCTGCGAATGCTCGACCATGGCGCGTATCGACCCGCAACACCTGGCCTGGTGCCTGGAAAACCTGGCCGAAGGCAATGTGGTTAACCAGATCAAAGTGCCTGAGCATGAAGCCAAACTGGCTAAACTCACCCTGGACAGAATGCTGGCAGTCTCCTGATGAGTCAGTGCCCACTCTGCCTGCCAACATCGCAGGACTTACTGTGGCAAGATGATTTCTGCCGCGTGGTGTTACTGCATGACGCAGACTACCCTGCCTATTGCCGCGTCGAGTTACTTGCACACGTCAAAGAAATGACTGATCTACCGCCCGCTGACCGCGCCCGCACCATGAAAGTGGTGTTTGCGGTGGAAACTGCCGTGCGTGAAGTGATACAGCCGGACAAAATAAACCTGGCAAGTTTGGGCAATAAGACGCCGCATATGCATTGGCATGTATTGCCGAGATTCGAGAGTGACAGGCATTTTCCGAATAGCCACTGGGGAGAATCTATGCGGGATTCCGAGGTGCAGCCACTTAGTACCGCGATTAGAGATCAGTTACAAAAAATAGTGGCTGAGCGTGTGGAATGTGCGCTGAAGTCATAATCTATTGAGTCTCAAATTCTGTTTCTAACTCGATAAATTTATTTCGCCTGTTGGCGAATCACTTTCTGGTGCTTGTCCCCCAGAAAGTAACCAAAGAGGAAGACACCCAGCCATCACGGCCTAAAGGCTCCCTTGCGTTGCTCAANNAAAGAAAAGTAACTCGCCGAGAGGGCGAAAAGCAGCTTATCAATCCACCCGCCAAAGAATTACCTTCCCTCCGAGATCCCACCCATAAATAAAAAACCAGGCGCACCTCTCAGCACGCCTGGTTTTAAGCTAACCTGCAAGTGAATAGGGACTAAACGTGCTTCCGCGCCAATCTCCCCAAACCCCGCAACCACCCCAACAAATCATCCACATAGGTATACAACACCGGAATCACCACCAGACTGAGCAAGGTTGAGGTAATCAACCCGCCAATCACCGTAATCGCCATCGGCGAGCGGAAACTCGGGTCTGCACTCCAACCCAGCGCAATCGGCATCATACCGGCCGCCATGGCAATCGTCGTCATGATAATCGGCCGTGCACGTTTATGGCAGCCGTCGATAATGGCGTCAAATCGACTCAACTTGCGCTCTTTTCGCGCCATGATGGTGTATTCCACCAGCAAAATAGAGTTTTTGGTGACGACGCCCATGAGCATCAACAAGCCAATCACGCTCGGCATAGAGAAGCTGTTATGTGTCACCAGCAGGGCGAAAAAGGCGCCACCCAATGACAACGGCAATGCACCCAGAATGGTCACCGGCTGTAAGAAATCGCCAAACAGCAGCACCAGCACCACATAGATGCACATCACGCCAATAATCATAGCGCCGCCAAAGCTGCTGAAGAGTTCATTCATGCGCTTGGCATCGCCCGCTTCGAGTTGTTTCACACTCGGCGGCAGGTTCTGCATGGCAGGCAGTTGCTGCACTTCGCGCAACACTTCACCAATCTGGCGTTTATTCAGCTCAATATCAAAGGTGACATTACGCATGCGGTCCATACGGTCAATTTGCTGTGGGCCGCTGCCCATGCGCACAGTCGCCACGGTTTCCAGACTGACGCTGCCATTACGCGACGGCACGCGTAGCTGTGCGATTTCTTGCAGACTGCTACGCACGCTAGGACCTAAGCGCACGCGGATTGGCACCTGGCGCTGCGGTAAATTCAACTTGGGCATGGTATTGGTGAAGTCGCCCGATGTTGCTACGCGTATCACTTGAGCAATAGACTCCACAGTGACGCCTAACTCAGCTGCTTTGTCGACATCGGGAATAATCTGCACCTCTGGCCGCTGCAAACTGGCACTGGAAGTAATATTGCCAACACCATTCAAAGTGCGCAATTGCTGCTGTAACTGCTGGCTGGCACTGGTCAGGGCATTGGCGTCGTCACTGGCCAGCGTAATTTGCAGCTTCTCGCCGGACTCGCCTATGCCTACGGTCACCCGTGCGCCTGGCAGGCTTTTCAGCCGCTCACGCAAGTCCGCTTCAATTTCAGATTGCTTTTGTTTACGTTCACTACGATCCGTCAGGCTGATCACCAGGCTGCCCTTACGCACATCAGTCGTATTTTGCGAAGCATTCGGCCCGCCACCGCCGGTGCTGGCAGAACCTGCCGCACTAAACACGGCCTTCACTTCTGGATGCTGCTTGACGATGTGTTCGGCCATCTGCACCACCTGCCGCGTTTGCGCCAGAGGCGTGCCCGGTTGCAACTCAATATTGACCTTGGTCTGGCTGCTGTCAGAAGAAGGCACGAAGCCCTTAGGCAGCAAAGGCATCAGGCTCAGTGAGCCGACAATAAACAGCACAAAGCCTGCCACGACAGTTTTGCGGTGCTGCAAACACCAGCCCACCCAACGCAAATACACGCGCATGGACGAAGAGTCTTCTTCCTCTTTAGCTGCATGCGGCTTGAGCAGATACGCAGACATCATGGGCGTTAACAACCGCGCCACCACCAATGAGCCAAGAATGGCGATGGCCGCCGTGATACCAAACTGCTTGAAAAACTTGCCAGGAATACCGCCCATAAACGCCGTTGGCAGGAAAATCGCCACCAGCGTAAACGTGGTTGCAATCACGGCAAAGCCAATTTCATCGGCGGCTTCCATCGCCGCCTGATACGGCGTTTTACCCATGCGCAAGTGGCGCACAATATTTTCAATCTCCACAATGGCGTCATCGACCAAAATCCCGACCACCAGGGCCATCGCCAGCAAGGTCAACACATTGAGCGAAAAGCCCAAATATTGCATAAACGCAAACGTAGGAATCATAGACAGCGGCAAGGCCACGGCGGCAATAATCGTGGCGCGCCAATCGCGCAAGAACCACCAGACCACCAGGATGGCCAGCAGCGCACCTTCATACAGCAGGTGCATGGAGCCTTCGTAGTTGTCTTCTACCGGCTTCACCATGTTAAACGCTTCGATAATCTTCACCTGCGGATGCAGTTGCTCAAATTTCTCCAGCGCCGCGCGTACATCTTTGGCCACCGTCACTTCACTGGTGCCTTTGCTGCGCGTAATTTCAAAGCGAATGACCGGTTTGCCATCATAACTGGCATAGGTGGTGCGCTCGGCATAGGTATCAAGCACCTCGGCTACTTGCGACAACTTGATATGGCGGCCATCACCAAGCGGAATATCCAGATGGCGCACCTCGTCTGCACTGTGGAGCGCACCCAGTGTGCGCACCGACTGGATATTGTCACCGATATCACCACGCCCGCCCGAAGCGTCTTGCTGCACGCGCTTGAGCTGCGCCGACACATCGCTGACATCCACATCCAAACCGGCCATCAAGGTAGGGTCCAGATTCACCTGTACCTCGCGGTCTACGCCACCGGTACGCGTAATCTTGCCCACGCCGTTCACCGCCAGCATGGCTTTGCTGACTTCATTGTCAACAAACCACGACAGCTCGCCTTCGTCCATATTCTCGGCCGAAGCGACAAAGGTCAGGATGGCATTACCTGAAGTCGTCACCTTGGACACGGTCGGCGTTGTCACCGCAGCAGGCAATTCTGAGCGCGCGCTATCGACCGCATTACGCACCAGGTTGAGCGCCTCTTCACTTTTAGTATCAATGGTGAATTGCACCGCGATGCTGACACTGCCATCGGTGATGGTGGTGGTCATGTGCTCAATGCCACCGATGGTCGCAATCTTGTCTTCGATCTTGCGTGCCACTTCAGTCTCAAGTTGCGGTGGCGCAGCGCCCTCCAGCGTCGCACCCACGGTGATCACGGGCAACTCAATATCAGGAAAGTTTTGTTTGCCTAACTGGTTAAGTGATTTGAGACCAAGAAAGCTCAGCACCACAAATAGCAAAATGGCCGGTACCGGGTTACGGATAGACCAGGCAGAAAAATTCATACTTAAGCCCCGCGCTTGGTCATGGTGATGACTTTTACCGTATCACCATCATTTAAAAAGGCACCGCCACTCAATACCAGTGACGCCTCGGCAGTCACGCCACTCAGCAACTCAATCTGCTCGCCACGGGTGCGGCCAGTTTGCACTTTGCGCTGAATCACTTTGCGCAAACCCTGCGCATCGGCGGCCGTCAATTCAAATACATAGGCAAACCCATCGCGGTAAGTTACCGCCCCCAATGGCACTGCCATGCCCTGCTGCTGACCAATATCGACCTGACCTTGCACATACATGCCAGGTTTGGCGCTATCTTTAGGAATGTCCACATACACCAGCGCATTGCGCGTATTGCTATCGACCGTCGGCGAAATCAGGCGGACCTTACCTGTCACCGTTTTACCGCCCGACAAATTCAGACGTACAGCCTGACCTGCATGTAAGGCTGTTTGCTGATTGGCATTCACCTCGCCCCGCCACTCAATACGGCTCTGGCGCACCAGCCGGAATAATTCGGTGCCCGCAGACACCACATTGCCCAGATTGGCAGAACGGGATGAAATCACGCCATCGTCCGGCGCAACCACTTTGGTTTGCCGCAGGCGGATTTTCTGGTTTTCCAGCTCAGCCTCGGACAAGGCCAGATTCGCGCGTGCCGTTTGTTCGGCGATCATATATTCATTAATTTTTTGTGCCGACAATGCCCCGCTGTCTTTGATTTCACGCGCACGATCCGCATTGCTTTTAGCCTCGGCCAGCGCGGCTTTATCTTTTTCCACCGTGGCCAGTTGCTTTTGCAAATCAGCTTTCACGGTCTCATCAGCCAACAAGACTAGCGATTGCCCCTTGCTGACCTGCGCACCCACGTCAGACAACACTTGCTGAATACGCAAGCCAGCGATTTCTGCACTGACGAGCGCCTCCTGCCATGGATAAATACTGCCATTGAGTACCAATGTCATCGGCCATTGCACAATCGCTGGACGCGTCAGCTCCACACTCAGTGCAGCTTTGGTGGCCTGGCCATGCTCAGCCGGTTGATTGGCAGCCGTGCTGCCTACCGGCTGCCGGTTACCGCGTTTTTCGGCCAGCTCCGCCTGATGTAAGGGATGTTGCCAAAACCACACACTAACGCCAACCAGCAACGCTGAAATGATTAGAAACTTGGTTTTTTTTGTCAGTTTATTTGCCATGATGCTTACCTTTTCTCCATGGGTTTCAGTGGAGGTTTAACTGTTTTTTGTGTTTCCAGCCAATCGCCGCCAAAGGCTTTATACAAGGCGATCCACTGTAATACCCGATTCTTTTGCTGCGTAATCACATTGAGTTCAGCGTTAATTTTTTGGCGGCGCGCGTCTTCCAGCGACAGCAAATCCAGGCCGCCAGACCTCCAGTTGATTTCAGCCGCTTTAAAATATTGCTGATATTGCTGCGCACTGGCTTGCTCAGACTGCGCTCGTCGCGTTGCACTATCCAGATTGACCAGCGCTTGCTCGACCTCTTTCACGGCACTGCGCACATCCTGTTTGTAGGTTGCCAGCAAACTGTCGAAATTGGCACGCGCTTCAGCCAGGTCTGCACGTAACGTACCGCCGTCAAAAATCGGCAATTTAAGCGTCGGGCCATAAGACCATGAATCCGTCCGCGTGACCGTGCCGTTAAAATTCGTCCGGCGGTAACCAATAGAGCCTGTCAGACTCAAGCTTGGATACATTTGTGCCTTAGAGACGCCAATATTGGCGCTAGCTTCAGCCAGGTTGCGCTCGTCAATCGCCAAGTCCGGGCGACGGGTCAGCAGATTTGCTGGTAACGCGCTCACATCAAACATCGCTGGCTCCGGCATCCCTTTGCCTTTAGCGAGTAAATCGCGCAAGGCAGGTTCTGGCAGATTAGTGAGCTCAACCAATGCTTTGATTAGACCATCACATTCCGCTTGTTGGCCATCCAGCGTCGACTCGCTGGCGCGCGTAGCCGCCTCTGCCAGCGCCAGGTCAGACGGGGCAGAAAAGCCTGCCTTGGCTGAAATGCCTGTCAAACGCGCGGTCTCATGACGCGAATCGTAAGCCTGCTGCAACGCCTGCACTGAGGCCTGGCAAGCACGATAATTGACATAGTTATTGGCGACTTCCGCCGCCAAGGTCAGGCGTGCATCGTGCCAGGCAATTTTTTTCGATTCGAGCTGGGCTTTGGCCGCCTGCTTGGCCGCTTTCACTTTACCAAACAGGTCGATCTCCCAACTGGCATCCAGCGACACGGAATCGATTTCTATGGTGCTGGAGGGGAAAGCCGCATTACCGCCACCGCCTTTGCTCTTGGTGACGCTGCCAGTGCTGGTTAAATCCGGAATACCTTGCGCACGTGCGGATAGTACGTTGGCGCGCGCCACACGGATATTGGCCAGCGCGATCTCCAGCGAAGGACTTTCTTTTTGCGCCTCACCCAGTAGTTGGTTGAGCACCGGGTCGTTAAATTGTGCCCACCAGTCTGTTAATGCAGCCACGCTACCACTGTGCGGCAAAGGGGCTTGCCACTGCTCGGCAGTCACTGGTTTTGGGCGAATATATTCGTCAATCACCGAGCAACTCGCCAGCGGCAAACACAGCAACAGCCAATACCAGTGTTTATGACGCTGCATGACCCGGCTCCATTCCTTCTAATCCACGTAAAAACAAATTCACCACGAATGCCAGATGCGCTTCTGCATCCCAGTCTGGTTCCAGCACACCAAACAGTGCCTTGGTCCGCGGCGCGGCAATGAGCAATTCACAATATGACTCCGCCGCCCGCATAAAATCCTGAGCGGGTAACTCGCCGCGCGCCGCGTAAAAACGGAACACATCCGCCAGCATCTGATGGATGCGCTGCGGCCCGACTGTTTTCATCGCACGTGATAACTCAGGAATATGCGCCGCCTCGGCAATCCCGATACGGAAAAATGACAGCATGCGCGGCTCCATCACGCGGTTGAGCGCAAAGCGGCCAATATCGGTCAGTACCTGCTGCAATGACTGGTTAGGCAGGTCCTCTACCTTCACCATGGCAGACACATCCTGCTCCACCATATGCCGCATGGCCGCAATCAGTAACTCATATTTATTGCTGAAGCGCTCATAGATGGTCCGCGTCGAGACCCCACACACAGAGGCAATATGCGCCACACTGGTTTGCGTCACGCCTTCTGTCATGAACAGTGCTAACGCCTGCTCCAGCAGCAAGATATGACGCTCCTGTTCAGTGCCTGATTTTGGACGGCCGACTTTGGTTTTCATTGGTGACGCATCCAGGAGATTGGGGGATGAAAGTGCTTGCATAAAATAAAAATAAAACGTTTCATTTTTATTTTACATGGGCAGCTTAAAGAAGCAAGCAATTTGTTGTAGCCTGGCAGATACATACGTCGCCAGCCCCATGTGCACGCGCATGTTTGCTATACTCGCAGCACTTTTACTTTTATCACTCAAGCCCACTGACGCATGGCCCTGAAATCCACCATTTATAAAATCGATGTCAATATTGCAGACATGGATCGGCACTATTACCAGCAACATCATCTTACGCTGGCCAAACACCCGTCCGAGACCGATGAACGCTTGATGGTGCGCCTGCTGGCCTTCGCACTATATGCAGAGGAAACGCTGCTATTTGGCAAAGGCCTGAGCGAAGATGATGAGCCCGACCTCTGGCAAAAAGACCTGACCGGGGCGATTGAACGCTGGATTTGCGTGGGCTTGCCTGATGAGCGCGACATCCGCAAAGCCTGCGGTCGGTCGACGCAGGTAGTGCAAGTGCTCTATGGCGGCAGAACGGCGGATATGTGGTGGGATCAGAACCATAAAGCAGTGCTCAAGCACGACAATGTGACCGTGATTAATCTGCCCGAGACTGAGCAATTGGCGGCCGCTGCTGCGCGCGGACTGACGATCAGCTTTACCATCCAGGACCGGCAAATCCTGGTCAGTTATGAGGGCGGTAGTTTTGAGCTTAGCCCGATCTGGTTAAAAGAAGCCCGTTAAATACAAAAGCCAGCAATGCTGGCTTTTGTATTTCATCAGTCGATGTTTACGGAAAGAGCCGATGCTCTGCTGGCCAGACACCACTATACATGGCCTCCGGATGATGTCGCATCAGCCGCTGACGCACCTCACTCAGCCGGCGCAAGGGCACAGACACAATCATCAAGATATTGCCCTGCTCAATTTGGGCAGAATATGACTTGATCCGGTAACTGGGCGCGGCTGTCGCCACCGTCGCTGCCCAGGCAGCACATGACAAGGCGCCTAACACCATGCAATACGGGATCACCATCAACGTGACCTCACCAAACCACCAGGGCACCAAATAAGCCAGCATGCCGCCAAACAGCCCGAACACGGCACCAAACACAAAACCCGCCATCGCGCTGTAAACCACATCAGACTTTTCTACCGCGTTGGCTTTTGGCAAGTTACCCAGGGTCTGCTCATTTTTTGCATGAAAATGAATATGATCTTCATCAATGCGTTCCAGCAGCAACTCATTCATCATGGCTTGCGCACTTCTAATATTGGGTAAAACAAAATAGAGCCTGCGTCTCATGTCGTTCTCCTATCAATATTGCCAGTTTTCGCTGGTTTTACTTTGATAGTGTTTAAGCACAAAGATTCACTTTTTAACAACTGTTGGACTTGGCAGTATTGTCATCCATCTTTGAGCATCGCTTTATCGATCATCCAGCTTACCGACCCAGACACTGCGCAGCTTGGCCAATTTATAGCGCAAGCCTGCGCCCTCGTTGGAAAGTGCATCCAGAAACAATGACAGCCGCCTGGATTTAATGACGGTGTAAAACGTGAGCAAGCTGACCGGGATAAACACGACCGAAAAATAGGCCAGTTTCTCCAGTGTGCTGGATTGCGTAAGATCAATCAAGTTCATACCCAGCAAACCTGTGGTCATGGTGCCAATCAGGCCCAGAATCGTCACGACGGTCAGACGGACAACGGTGTCGGCCTGGCGCTTGATTTCCTCGCCTTCCAGATACTCGGCCATGTCCATAATGCGGCGGCGGGTTTTTTCAAACAGGCTCACCGAATCCAGTTGTTTCAGCATCAGTGAAAACAGGTCTTTAGCCACAGCCTGGTCTGAGACGTTTTCAAACCAATAGCGATGCGTAAAACGTAAAAACACCGCAGTAGCATTACGGATACGGTTGCGGAAATTTTTCACCGAGTCTTCGCTCTGGATATCGAGGCGGCTAATAGCTTGCACCATGCGGTCTGACAGCATCAGCAAAGCGGCTTTTTGAAAATGTGCGATTAAAAACAGCAGGAAATACTGGTTCTGGTAATGACGCTTGATACCGGTCCGCTCATTGGTAAATACGCGGTGCTGATGACTGCCGACGACGACAAAATTTTGCCCGGTACACATGATGCGGGTAGTACTCCACGGGTCTTGCCGGGCTTCGTCCCAATAGCGGTCATAGCAATTATGCTTTTCGAATTCCTGCAAAAAGTGTTCGGTAAATGGCAGGGTTTCTGAATGCCAGGGTTGGCACACCAGGCCAAGGCGGATCAGGTCGCCCCGACTCAGCTGGCTGACATCATCAAACGACAGGTAGGCCATCAAGGGCATGCGCTGGTACTCAATTTCACGGTAGCGTAAGGCTCCGGCCTGGTCGGAATAATGGGGCACCAAAGGATGCAGCAACGCCAGCCAGTGCAATGACACGCAAGGCACATGGTTTTCTTTCACATAAGAGAGATAACGCGCTTTGTCTTCATAATCAGAGCGCGCAAGCACCTGACCCTGCTGATCCAGCCATTCAATCAACTGGGCACAGTGACCGCCTTCGCCCGTATCATCCCAATAGTTAGGGTAAGTCCGGCCCAGGCGGTACATCACCTCCATGGCAGATTTCAATGGCAGGTCTTTACCTGTCACCTCAAATGCCAGCATGGCGACATCAATATCAAAAAAGAAATACAACTCGACGTGAGACACCCGCAGGACGATGGGCTCAGGCTCGTCATGCAGGGTAATACGCACCTGGTGAATATCGCTACGCGTGAAAATATGGATGGGCGACTCACCATAGCCGCCAGACTCACGACCATGTTTGCCTTCACCATACAAAAAGCGCTGGGCAAACGGCAAAAACGTCACAAACTCCTGATAGCGTGCTTCGCTCAAATACGGAGAAGCCTGCAGAAACTCGTCTTGTATCTCAACCCACGGCGAGTCAGGCGCGGCTTTTAGCAGTTGCCAGGGACAATGCACCTCGCCAGCACTGTGCTGGTCTGTCATCAACTGTATCGGCCACAACAATGTCTGCCGAAAATCCCTTACGATACTGCTTTGCAGGTTGTCCGCCATGATGGATGCCCTTTAGCCGCTTGAGTAGATGGTGGACTATAACGCGGGTTGCTATGACAGAATCAGGGAATAAACGCCGCAAATACCTGCCAAATAATTCATCCGCAATGCCGGTATAAGTCCATCATGGTGCGCCCGGCATTCACCAGCTCATACACCAGCGTGCCTGCACCAGTAAATACAACGAGCAATACCGTCGCCAATACCACCTTACCGGTACTGAGTGCATGGCCTTGCAGATACAGCGCCCATAGCCGACCTGACCAGATCAGCAGAATAAGCAATGCCAGCAATTGCAGTCCGGCCGCCAGCTTAAACAAGGGCCGGTCGGTTGCCTGCAGATAAATGGCCTGCAACGCCGCTAGCTGAGATTGTAGTTGTGTGCCCAGCTGCGCATTGGGACTCACGTCACCCGTCTGGGCATTGGTCGCGCAAAGCACGCCTTGCTCCAGCAAGGGCTTGAGGTCTGCCATACCTTTTTCCAGCGCTATCCACGATTTTGCGGTCACCGGGTCAGCCAGGCTGATATTGGTGAGCGAGGCAGCAAGCACCTGTATCACCAGCATGACGCCGCAAGCCGCACACATCACCCCGAAAAAGCGCTGAAAACCACTTTGCACCCCTGCGACTTTAGCCGCCAGATAAGCCAGCGCCGACAAACCCAATAATTCGAACAATAACCGTACCGCCGCCAGCGCATGTGCGGCCATGCCAGCTTCATCACTGGCCAATTGCACAGGATTGGTCATTTCGGGAAACACCACCGCCAGCACAACCGCAATAGTGAATGAGAGTAACAAGAATGCAATCGACTGCTCCAGCCTGGTTTTGGCATCGTCAGTCTGCAAATGGTCACGCACCAGTTGCTTTGGCTGCGTCAGCAGCTGGGTAAAACTACCCAAATAAGCAGGTAATTCTTTCAGCACATTATCCAGAATAGACGACATGGCACACCCCTTTGGCATAGATAGACAAACCTTAACACCGTTACCGTGACTGATGTTGTGCCCCAGGCACTTTGCAGAAAACAGGCCGCATATTGTCTGGCACGTGTCGCAAATAGCCATAAAAAAAGCCAGCATCGCTGCTGGCTTTTAAGCGTTAATCAGACTGGTTACACCTTCTGATAAACCTCGCTCCCTTTTTTCACGAATTCAATCGCTTTTTCCTGCATACCTTTTTGCAGGGCGGCTTGTTCATCAACCCCCAGCTTATCCGCATAATCACGGACGTCTTGTGTGATCTTCATCGAGCAGAAATGTGGACCACACATGGAGCAGAAGTGGGCTTGTTTAGCGCCCTCTTGTGGCAAGGTTTCGTCGTGGAATTCCTTGGCTTTTTCCGGATCCAGGCCGAGGTTAAACTGGTCTTCCCNNTCATGAAATTCGCGGGCTTTTTCAGGATCGAGGCCGATATTGAACTGATCTTCCCAGCGGAATTCGAAACGTGCTTTTGATAAAGCATTGTCACGAATTTGTGCGCCTGGGTGACCTTTTGCCAAGTCTGCAGCGTGCGCAGCAATCTTGTAAGTAATGATACCCACGCGTACGTCTTCTTTGTCCGGCAAGCCCAAGTGCTCTTTCGGGGTGACGTAACACAGCATGGCACAGCCGTACCAGCCGATCATGGCGGCGCCGATACCGGAAGTGATGTGGTCATAACCTGGTGCAATGTCGGTAGTTAAAGGCCCCAATGTGTAGAATGGGGCTTCGCCACAGTGTTCCAGTTGCAGGTCCATGTTCTCTTTAATCAGGTGCATCGGCACGTGACCTGGGCCTTCAATCATGCACTGTACATCGTGCTTCCAGGCGATTTGTGTCAGTTCACCCAATGTTTTCAACTCGGCAAACTGCGCTTCGTCGTTAGCGTCATAGATAGAACCAGGACGCAAGCCATCACCCAGTGAGAAGGACACATCGTACTGCTTCATGATTTCGCAGATATCTTCGAAGTGCGTATACAGGAAGGATTCTTGGTGATGCGCCAAACACCATTTCGCCATAATCGAACCACCGCGTGACACGATACCGGTCATACGTTTTGCGGTCATCGGGATGTACGCTAAACGCACACCTGCATGAATGGTGAAGTAGTCCACACCTTGCTCTGCCTGCTCGATCAGCGTATCGCGGAAGATTTCCCAAGTCAGGTCTTCGGCTTTACCGTTTACTTTTTCCAAGGCCTGGTAGATAGGCACAGTGCCAATCGGCACAGGTGAGTTACGGATAATCCACTCACGGGTTTCGTGGATGTTTTTACCAGTAGACAGATCCATTACGGTATCGCCGCCCCAACGCGTGCCCCATACCATTTTCTCTACTTCTTCAGAGATCGAAGAACCGAGGGCTGAGTTACCGATGTTGGCGTTGATTTTGACCAGGAAGTTACGGCCAATAATCATCGGCTCGATTTCAGGGTGGTTGATGTTGGCTGGGATAATGGCGCGGCCACGGGCCACTTCGTCACGTACAAACTCTGGCGTAATCACGGCTGGAATGCTGGCGCCATAATTCTGGCCAGGATGCTGTGTTTGCAGCAATTCGCTCATATTTTCACGGCGCTGGTTTTCGCGGATGGCGATAAATTCCATCTCCGGCGTAATGATGCCTTTACGCGCATAGTGCATCTGGCTCACGTTTTGGCCAGCCTTTGCACGCAATGGTTTACGGTGCAGGTTAAAGCGCATTTCTGCCAACTGTGGATCTACCAGGCGCTGATGACCAAACTCAGAGGTCGGGCCATCCAGTTGCTCCACATCGCCACGCTCCATGATCCATTGGGCACGCAAGGCTGGCAAACCATTACGGATATCAATCTCGACCGTCGGGTCAGTGTAAGGGCCTGAAGTGTCGTAGACCACGACGGGTGGATTGGTATCACCGCCAAAACTGGACGGTGTATCACTCAATGAAATTTCACGGAATGGCACCTGGATATCAGGGCGGGAACCTTCAACGTAGATTTTGCGCGATTTGGCAAACGGTTTGGTAGCAGCTTCGTCAACTTTAGCATCAGCGTTGACGAACTTGATATTTTTATCAATAGCGTTCATTGGCATCCTTAAAAGAAAAAGACGTAAGGATGCATGTGAAGGTTTGCATTCCCTACGGTGGTATTAACCACATCAGGTTCGAAGGGTAACTCTCACTGCAAAACCTGGAATAAATCAAGGATGTACAGACCCCTAGCAACGGACGGATTGTGCGCGAAAACACCTGATAACGCAAGCAAAACAAAGTTTTGCAACTGCCTGCCATTGACAAATAGACAGACCTGTCTACAATCATGTCACCCGACTATAAAAACATACGGGATTTATTTCAATCAGGAACTCAGGAGAGATCATAATGGAAGCTTTACTCATAGGGGCCGTGGCCTGTACTACCGCTTTAATTCTGTCAGCGTGGTTGATGACATTCGCGCGCTGGTTTCCCATCAAAGGTATAGATGGCGATTTTCTGGTCGATTACAAAACCATGATCCGCGCCCACGTTGACTATGCCTTAATGGCCTTGTTTAACCTGGGATTTTTTGGGGCGGCCAAAGCGGCAGGCGTTGAGTTGCACTATTTTGCCTGTGTTTGCGTGGCGATTGGTGGCTTTACTAACCCGACCGTGTTTGTGATTGCGGCGTTTGACCCGGACTTCTGGAGCAAAACCAAGTGGAAAGTATTTTCCGCCATCAGCTTCGTCATCACCACCGTCGGTTTTATGACCATTTGCTACCAGTTGATTTGCCACGCGCTTTGCACGCACTAGCATGGATTGCTTTGCGCCAAAAAACCCTGCTTCGGCAGGGTTTTTCAATCAGGCTGATCGCAATATCAATCAAAACGAGCAGTAATTTAAAAAACTAAGCACCGAACCTGCAATTATTCCGCTATTTAGTGCAGAGCTGTACCCGCTAGACTATACGTGGGAAGTAGTCAAACAGGGACTCACAAGGCAAATCAAGCATGGATTGGTACGGTATTTTCTTTTTCAGAGCAGGCGCTCCAACCGCCCTGCTCTATGGCAGCTATGATGATTGGCTGGTGGTGTTATCGGCCGTGGTCGCCATCGGCTCCTCTATTCTGGCCCTGCAATTAACGCGCCTGTCACAAAAACAGACATCTGTGGTTTCACGCCGGTTTTCGATTATCGCCAGCTCAGTATCATTAGGTGCCGGCATCTGGGCCATGCACTTTATTGGCATGCTGGCCTATCAAATCTGCACGCCGGTTTCCTATTATCCCGATGCGACCCTGGTCTCTATGATGCCAGGCATTCTGGCGTCACACTATGCCCTGAGCCTGATGTCTGAAAACCAGATCGACTACCGCAAATTGATTAAAGGCGGATTTGCCGTCGGCGCAGGCATTGGTGCCATGCATTACATCGGCATGCTCGCCATGCGCATGGAGCCTGTGCTCAAGTTTGACCTGGTATGGGTATTGGTTTCAGTGGTGGTCGCCGTGGCTTTATCCACGCTGTCCCTGTGGACAGGCATCTTTTTAAACCAGAAAGGCAAAATCCCGCCCAAAGTGAGCATCATCCTGGGCGGTGTGCTCATGGGCAGCGCCATCACCGCCATGCACTATACCGGCATGGCGTCTGCGCGCTTTCTGGGCGAAGCGAAACCCGGCTTTAACCCGGATGACAACCAATCCATCACCATGGCACTGGGCATTACGCTGGTCACTATCCTCATCGGCATCATCGCCACGGCGATTAACGCCCTGATACGCTACCGGCAAATGCTGGCGACCATCCAGGCCAGTGAAACACGCTTGTCGACCATTCTGGATACAGCCGTAGACGGTATCGTCACCATCAATACCACTGGCGAAATGATCGCCTGCAATGACGCCGTCGAAAAACTGTTCGGCTGGACCAAAGCAGAAATGAAAGGCAAAAATATTTCCCTGCTGATGCCAGAACCGGACAGCTCCAATCACCTTTATTACCTGAAAAATTACCAGGCAACGGGCCAGGCAAAAATCATGGGCGAAGGCCGCGATCTGGATGCCATGCGCAAAGATGGCTCAACCTTTCCGATCAGGCTGGCGATTGGTGAAGTCAAGCTTGCCAATGAAACCTTATACGTGGGCTTCATCACCGACCTCAGCCTGCGCAAAGCTATTGAAGAGTCTGTGCGACAAAAAGATCAGCAGATTCAATCTATGATGAACAATATCCCAGGTGTGACGTTTCGCGTCAGCCTGGCGGACGACTGGAGCATACAACTGATCAGCGATGCTGTGCTGCAGATGACAGGCTGGCCAGCGCAGGACTTTCTCAGCGGACAATTACGCTTTTCGCCCTTGATGCATCCTGACGATATCGCACGTGTGCGCCCGATTGCGGCAAAAGCCATTGCCAAGCTTGAAAGTTTTGAAGTGGAGTTCAGGATCACGGATCGCAACGGTAGTGAAAAATGGGTATCAGCATTCGCTTCCCCGCTGCTGAATAAAGACGGCATACCGTATGCCATGGATGGCGTACTGCTGGACATCACCGAGTCCAAGCAGAAAAATGCCGAATTCGAAGGCATCGTCAATGCGATCAATTACTCCACCAGCGTGGCCGAATTTACTATCGACGGCTTTGTGATTTCCGCCAACCAGAACTTCCTTGACCTGCTTGGCTACCAGGCCGACGACATCGAAGGCCGTCATCACTCCATTTTCTGCCCGCCCGACTTTGCCCTGACCGACACCTACAAGAAAAAATGGTCATCCTTGCGCCAGGGTGAGTTCGTGCATGGCGAGTTTTTGCGTTATGGCAAAGCGGGTAAAACGGTTTGGATCAACGCCTCATACAGCCCGATTCGCGATGTCGATGGCAAAGTGATTAAAGTACTGATGTTTATGATGGACATCAGCGAACGCAAGCAAATGGAACAGGAAATGCGACAGGCAAAAGAAACCGCTGAACAAGCGGCTAATGCAAAAAGTACGTTTCTGGCCAATATGAGTCATGAGATTCGCACACCGATGAATTCCATTATCGGCTTTAGCGAATTGCTGCTGGATACCGCCATGCAACCGGAACAGCGCAACTATTTATCCACCATCAGCCAATCCGCCAAGTCCTTGCTGCATTTGCTCAATGATATTTTAGACAGTGCCAAACTGGAAAAAGGCATGCTGGAGCTGGAGATGCTGGATTTCTCCATGCGCGAAATGGTAGATAGCCTGATCTCATCCCTCTGGTTACAGGCGCGCAAAAAACAGTTGGACTTGCGGCTGAATTTAGCCCCGGAAACCGCTGGTTACTACATCGGCGCCGAGCATCGCATTCGCCAGGTGCTCACCAATCTGCTGGGCAATGCGATTAAATTTACCGAAAAAGGTCATGTTGAACTCAATGTGCACCTGACACCGCAAGGCGAAGTGCAATTTGACATCATTGATACTGGCATCGGCATTGATGCAAACCGGCTGGATGTGATTTTTGAGCCATTTACCCAGGCCGATGCTTCAATGAGCCGCCGCTTCGGTGGCACCGGACTGGGCACCACCATTAGCAAACAATTGGTAGAGTTAATGGGTGGCCGCATTACCGCCAGCAGCAAAATTGGCAACGGCAGCTGTTTTTCAGTGATTTTGCCGCTCACTGAAGGCCGCGCGCCAGAAAACTCAGTACAAAATAATGCGTTAGCATTGACCTTGCCCGCACTGAAAATTCTGGCTGCAGATGATATTGAGCAAAACCGCAGGCTATTAAACATTGTGCTGGAAAAACAAGGCCATCAACTCACCCTGGCCAGCAATGGTCAGGAAGTCGTCGACGCCTGGCAAACCCAGCCGTACGACGTGATTTTGATGGATGTCCAAATGCCTGTCATGGATGGCCTCAGCGCCAGCATGCATATACGCGCATTAGAGCAACAATCCGGCAGGGCCAGAACGCCGATTATTGCGCTGACAGCCAGCGTGCTTGATCAGGACCGGGTAGCCGCCGCCGAAGCCGGCATGGATGGCTTTGCGTCCAAACCGATTGAACTGCCATTATTACTAGCAGAAATTCAGCGTGTATTACAACTGGAACCTGTGGCAATGGCCACCGACACCACCCCATCGCCGCCCGTAACGGCGCATTTCGACCTGAAAAAAGGTATCCAGTTGTGGGGTGACCAGCAAACTTACCTGCATGAAATCAATGTTTATGTGCAAGAATCACGCAAGCACATCACTACCCTTAAGCACGCAATCGCAACGCAGGATTACGCCACGGTGAAGCAACTCGCGCATGCTAATAAAGGTGTCAGCGCCAATCTCGCCCTAAGCAACATTCAGGACAGCTATCACGCACTGGAACAAGTGAGCGAGGATCAGTGGCACACCTGCACTGCACTGGTGACTCAGTTGCAAACACACGTACAGTCACTGCATGCGTCCATCACACCCTTGCTATTACAGCAGGCAGTGACCGCCTCTACGCATGAAGCTCAACTGCCAGCTGCGCAACTATTAGGCTGGCTGCAAGAACTACGTACACTGATCGTCATGAATGAGCTGGATGATGCGCTCGTCAGCAAACTCGTTCAGCATGCCCCTGCAGCGTGGCGCCAGGCCTTGAATACCATTGCGCAGCTATTGAATGATTTTGACTTTGAGCAAGCGACCATGCATATTGACCAGCTACTGGCAATCCAGACCCAGGAGACTTCCTCATGATGGACAACAGCGCGCAACAAGCAAAAATTCTGATTGTTGACGATGAACCACTTAACCTTAAAGTGTTGAAGCAGGTGCTACAGGACAATTACCGTTTGAGTTTTGCCAAAAACGGTATGGACGCATTGGAGTTGGTCAAAAAAGAAAGACCCGGCCTGATTTTGCTGGATGTGATGATGCCAGGCATGACTGGCTTCGAAGTCTGTAGACAGCTCAAAAGCGACCCGGAAACCAACACCATCCCGGTCATTTTTGTCACCGCATTGGCGGAAGAGGCCGATGAGTCTGAAGGCTTTGCCGCAGGCGGTGTGGATTACATCAATAAACCGATTTCACCCGCCCTGGTGCGAGCACGCGTCAAAACGCACTTATCACTGGTACATATCGACGAACTGAAACGCACCCACCTGGAACTGATCCAGCGTTTAGGCCGCGCTGCCGAGTTCAAGGATAATGAAACCGGCATGCATGTCATGCGTATGAGTCATGTGTCTGGCAGACTGGCCTTGCAAATGGGTATGGATCCGCATTTCTCCGAACAATTGATCCATGCTGCGCCCATGCATGACATCGGCAAAATTGGCATTCCTGACCATGTATTGCTCAAACCAGGAAAATTGAACGATGAAGAGCTGGAGTTAATGCGGAAGCACCCGGAAATGGGTGCAAAAATCCTCGACAATTCCACATCCCCCCTGATCAAGCTGGCACACTCCGTCGCCCTTTACCACCATGAAAAATGGGATGGCAGCGGTTATCCGTTCGGCTTAAAAGGGGAGGCTATTCCGGTGGAGGCCCGCATTGTGGCGGTGGCTGACGTATTTGATGCCTTACTCAACAAGCGCCCCTACAAAGAGGCCTGGCCTGTGGAAGATGCCATTGCAGAAATTGAAGCCAATCGTGGCAAGCACTTTGACCCGGCTGTCGTCGACGCCATGTTGCAGTGCCTGCCAGATTTGATTGCCATTAATAACAACTGGCTTGAAGAAGAATAAGGTCCGTCCATATTATCCTGCCATACCACAGCAGGATAATCCGCTTTAGCCCAGTTTAGCCTTAAGCAGTTCGTTGACTTGGGCCGGATTGGCCTTGCCTTTGGAGGCTTTCATACATTGGCCAACAAGCGCATTAAAAGCTTTTTCTTTACCGGCTTTGTATTCATCCACCATCGCCTGGTTAGCGGCCAGTACTTCATTGATAATCGCTTCAATGGCGCCAGTATCAGAGACCTGTTTGAGGCCTTTGGCCTCAATAATGGCATCCACTTCGCCCTCACCGGCCCACAAACCTTCAAACACCTGCTTGGCGGCATTGTTAGAGATAGTGTTATCAGCAATACGCTTGAGTAAAGCAGCCAGCTGCACAGCAGACAACGGGCTATCAGCAATGGCTTTTTCTTCGGCATTCAGCTTGGCTGACAACGCGCCCATCACCCAGTTAGCGGCCTGTTTAGGCTCAGCACCAGCATTGACCACAGCAACGAAATAATCGGCCAGACTGCGTGAGGCCGTGAGGGTGCTGGCATCATAACTGGAGAGTTGGTATTCACTGCTGAAGCGCGCTTGCAAAGCTTGCGGCAGTTCTGGCATCTCGGCCTTCACACGTGCCTTATCTGCTTCGGTGACTTCCAGCGGCAATAAGTCAGGGTCTGGGAAGTAACGGTAATCGTTGGCTTCTTCCTTGCTACGCATGGCACGCGTTTCACCCGTATCCGGATTAAACAGCACGGTTGCCTGCTGAATGGTGCCGCCATCTTCCAGCGTCTCAATTTGCCATTGTGTCTCGTACTCGATTGCCTGCTGCATAAACTTGAACGAGTTGAGGTTCTTGATTTCGCGACGGGTACCTAATTTCTCAGTGCCTTTTGGACGCACCGACACGTTGACATCACAACGGAAACTACCTTCTTGCATGTTGCCATCACAGATACCTATCCATTGCACCAGTTCATGCAATTTCTTGGCATAAGCCACCGCTTCCGCTGCGCTGCGCATATCTGGCTCAGTCACAATTTCCAGCAACGGCGTCCCTGCACGGTTGAGATCTATGCCGGACATGCCTTCAACCGCATCATGCACCGATTTACCGGCATCTTCTTCCAGATGCGCACGCGTGATGTTAATGACTTTTTCGTAGGCTTCGGTACTTTTAGTCGCAGGCACCTGGATGGTGATTTTGCCTTTACCGACCACCGGCAACTCAAACTGGCTGATCTGGTAGCCTTTAGGTAAATCCGGATAAAAGTAATTCTTGCGGGAAAACACACTGCGTGGCGCCATCTCAGCATCAATCGCCAGGCCAAACTTAATGGCACATTCGACGGCTTCTTTGTTCAGTACCGGCAATACACCGGGTAAAGCGATGCTCACTTCGCAAGCCTGTGTATTTGGCGCAGCACCATAGGTGGTCGAAGCGCCGCTAAACTGTTTAGATTTAGTTTGTAACTGAGTATGAGTTTCCAACCCGATGACGACTTCCCACTGCATTTAAATTCCCTCCGGCATACGTGTGTGCCAGTCTGTCACTTGTTGATAAGCGTGGCCGATCTCCAGCATGCGCGCCTCATCAAAATAATTACCGATAATCTGCAAGCCTACCGGCAAGGACTTACCTTCTGAGTTAGCCGCAAAACCAGCTGGAATACTCATGCCTGGCAAACCGGCCAGGTTAACAGCGATGGTATACAGATCTTCGAGGTACATGGCGACCGGGTCACTGGTCTTCTCTCCGGCCTTAAAGGCTGTCGAAGGGGCAGCTGGCCCCATGATCACATCACAGTGCTTAAATGCTTCGACAAAATCTTGCGCAATCAGACGGCGAATTTGCTGTGCTTTGAGATAGTAAGCATCGTAATAACCGGCACTTAATACATACGTACCAATCAGGATACGGCGTTTGACCTCGGCACCAAAGCCTTCGGCGCGCGACTTCATATACATTTCCATCAGGTCGTTGTATTCGGCAGCACGGTGGCCATAACGTACACCGTCAAAGCGTGACAGGTTGCTGGAGGCTTCTGCCGGAGCCAGCACGTAATAGACCGGAATCGACAGATTGTTATTAGGCAAACTGATTTCTACGATTTCGGCGCCCAGCTTTTTGTATTCGGCAATGGCGGTTTCGATGACCTTGGCCACATCGGCACTCAGGCCTTCGGCAAAGTATTCTTTAGGCAGGCCTATGCGCAAACCTTTGAGTGGCTGCTCGCCGGTCAGGGCAGCCAGGCCGCGGGTGTAGTCTTCTTTTTCACGATTGACGCTGGTGGAGTCACGCTCATCAAACCCCGCCATGACATTCAGCATGAGTGCACAGTCTTCGGCGGATTTGGCCATCGGGCCCGCTTGGTCGAGTGAAGATGCAAACGCAATCATGCCGTAACGCGACACCAGGCCATAGGTGGGCTTGAGGCCAGTAAAACCGCACAAAGAGGCCGGCTGGCGGATGGAGCCGCCGGTATCGGTGCCCGTCGCAGCGGCACACAAACGTGCGGCCACCGCGGCGGCAGAACCGCCTGAGCTACCACCCGGCACACGGTCAAAGTCCCACGGGTTTTTCACGCCACCAAAATAGCTGGTTTCGTTGGAGGAGCCCATGGCGAACTCGTCCATATTGGTTTTACCCAGGTTCACAGCGCCTGCAGCATCAAACTGGCTGATGACATGTGCATCATACGGAGAGATAAAGGTCTCCAGCATTTTTGAGCTACAGGTGGTGCGCCAGCCTTTGGCACAGAAAATGTCTTTTTGCGCCAGCGGGATTCCGGTCAGCGGGCCGAAATCACCAGTGGCAATGCGTGCATCAGCTGCCTTGGCCTGCGCCAGCGTTTTATCCTCGTCGATGGTGACGTAGGCATTAATGGTCGGATTGAGCTGCGTCATGCGCTGCAAATAGGCTTGCGTCAGCTCGACACTGGATACTTGTTTGCTGGCCAACTGCTGGCCCAGCTGCTTGAGACTGCTGTTAATCATAATAAGAACCGTAAAATCGCGTAGAAAACCGCTGTTATTCGATGACTCTTGGCACCAGGTACAGACCATCCTGTGTTGCCGGGGCAATAGACTGGAACAGCTCGCGCTGGTTCGTTTTGGTGACCACGTCTTCACGCAGGCGCTGCGTCACGTCTTGCGAGTGCGACATAGGGACAATGCCTGTGGTGTCGACCGCCTGCATTTGCTCGATCAAACCGAGGATGCCGGATAGCTTGTTCAGGGTTTCCTGCGCTTCACTCTCGCTGACCTCAATACGGGCCAGATGAGCGATACGCTTGATATCATCTAGATTCAGTGCCATGTTCTGGTTAATTGTCTGTAAGATTTTGAAAGCACATCTTAATTTCATGTGCGTTTTGCGCTATTATACCTTGATTTTATGCCGCACTTAGCGAGCAGTTCTAAAGTCGGAAACTTCACAGGATAAAACATGTTCGGTTCACTCAACAGCTACTTCTCCAATGACCTTGCCATTGACCTTGGCACCGCCAACACCTTGATCTACGTGCGTGGTAAGGGCGTCGTTCTGGATGAACCGTCGGTGGTGGCGATTCGTACCGAAGGCGGCCCCAACGGCAAAAAGGTGTTACTGGCCGTCGGTTCAGATGCGAAAAGCATGCTGGGCCGTGCACCAGCCAATATCCAGGCCATCCGCCCGATGAAGGACGGTGTGATTGCCGACTTCACCATCACCGAGCAAATGCTCAAGTTTTTTATCCGTAAAGTACACGAATCCCGCTGGTTCTCCCCTAGCCCACGCATCATTATCTGTGTGCCGGTAGGCTCCACCCAGGTTGAGCGTCGCGCGATTAAAGAATCCGCTGAGCGCGCCGGTGCCAAACAAGTGTTTTTGATTGAAGAACCCATGGCTGCTGCGATTGGTGCCGACATGCCAGTCGCTGAAGCGACAGGCTCCATGGTGGTGGATATCGGTGGCGGCACGACCGAAGTGGGCGTGATCTCACTGGGCGGCATTGTGTACGCCAAGTCTGAGCGTGTCGGTGGTGACAAGTTTGACCAGGCGATTATTGACTACATCCGCCGCAACTACGGCATGCAAATTTCCGAGCCAACCGCTGAAGCGATCAAGAAAAGAATCGGCTCCGCCTTCCCGGGTTCTGAAGTGTTGGAAATGGAAGTCACTGGCCGCAACCTGGCAGAAGGCTTGCCACGTAAATTCACTATCTCCAGTAACGAAATCCTGGAAGCCCTGACCGAACCATTAAACTCTATCGTTGGTGCGGTAAAATCTGCCCTGGAACAAACCCCACCAGAACTGGGTGCCGACATTGCCGAAAAAGGCATGGTATTGACCGGTGGTGGCGCCCTGCTGCGTGACCTGGATCGCCTGCTGGTGGAAGAAACCGGTTTGCCAGTGATCGTGGCAGAAGACCCACTGACTTGCGTCGCACGTGGCTGTGGTCGCGCACTGGAAGAAATGGACAAGCTGGGCAACGTTTTTGCTAGCGAATAATTCGGGGCAACGATGGCGCGCACCCGATTATGCTAAAAGGCATACACCAACAGCTTGATCCGCAGGAGTCCCCGGCTTTTTTTATCCAGGGACCTAAGCCTTTCTCACGCCTGATGTTTTTTTGCACGCTGTCACTGGTCATGATGGCGGTGGACGCGCGCTTTGACTACCTGAGCCAGGTCAGGCAATGGTTCAGCACCGCCTTGCACCCCCTGGAAGTGCTGGCCAGTGCACCTAATGAGTGGGGCCGCAACATCAACACCTACTTCACCTCACACAACCAGCTGATTCAAGACAATTTCAAACTCAAGCAGCAGTCACTGATAGACAATGCCGCCTTGCAGCGCCTGGCGACCGTGGATGCTGAAAATGCACATTTACGCACACTGCTGGCGGGCGATGCACCGATTATTCCACAGGCTACCCTGGGCGAAGTATTGCACATGGGTCGCGACCCGTTCAGCAACATCATCACGCTCAACCGTGGCAGCCGCCATCACATTACGCCTGGCCAGGCCGTAGTCGATGAACANNCAGATTGAGCGCAACCAGTTGCGCGCGATTGCCTTTGGTGAAGGCAAGCGCAACACGCTGGACATTCCCTACCTGCCGACCAGCGTGGATATTAAAGTGGGCGACAAGCTGGTCACATCCGGTATTGATGGCGTCTACCCGGCGGGCTTAGCCGTCGCCGTGGTCACCCAGATCAAACAAAGCCAGGATTCGCCTTTTGCCAAAATCATTAGCCGCCCGATTGCTGGCGTGAATAACCACAAGCATGTGCTGATCCTCAAAGTACCTGAGTCACCCGCCATTAACCCATCCAGCGAAAACAAACCGGTGTTGCCGCGCAACAACGCACAGCATCTGGATCAATCGGTAGTTGAAGTGCTGCAAAAAAATAATGCCGCGGTTGACCCGCACCCGGCGACCGAAACGCCTGTGCTGGACTCCCCCAGCACCGAGCCTGGCGCCGCTGCAGCCACCTCGGGTGCAGCCCCTGCCCCTGAAAACACCACGGCCCCTGCCGCGCCGGAGCACCCATGAAACCGGTAAAATTCAGCACTTTCCTGTTCACCATGTTGGTCGGGCTGATATTCCAGCTCTACCCTTGGTCTAACACCGGTGTCATTATCCGCCCGGACTTTTTGCTGGTGATCATGATTTACTGGGTGCTACAAGCCCCGTATCACTGCAATATCGGCTGGGTCTGGTTTGCCGGGTTACTGGTCGACTTATCCACTGGCAGCCTGCTGGGCCAACACGCGCTGACATTTGCCATCACCGCTTTTCTGGGCCTGATTTACCAACGGCGCCTGGTGCTATTTAACCGCTGGCAACTGTATTTGTACGTGATATTCCTGTTTGGGGTACAACGCGGGCTGATTTTACTGCTCAAACTGTTTGCTGGCGGCGAGCTGCCGGACTGGACCTACAGCCTGCCCGTGGTTTCCGACCTGATATTGTGGCAATTCATGATTATCTGGTTTGGCGAGCTGACCCGCCCGAAGAAGTTATAAGCACATGGGGTATAGCACTGAACTCAAAAACCATCAAAACGAACAGCACAAGTTCCGGGTTCGTCTGGTTTTTCTGATATTAATGGTCCTCAGCGCGTTCTCCGCGCTGCTTGGTCGTTTCTATTTCCTGCAAGTCTACCGCTATGATTACTACCAGACGCTGGCAGAAAATAACCGTATTTCGATTGTCCCGATCACACCCAACCGCGGCCTGATCTCGGATCGTAATGGCATTATCCTGGCACATAACTTTTTTGTGTATACGCTGGAAATCACGCCGTCTAAAACCGATGGCTTGCAGGACACCATTGCCGAATTGGGTGCACTGGTTGAAATCTCGGCCTCTGATTTAAAACGCTTTAAGAAGTTGCGCGCGCAGAGTCACACCTTTGAAAGTATCCCGATCCGCACCCACCTCAACGAATATGAAGCGGCCAAGTTCGCCGTCAATCGCTTCCGTTTCCCAGGCGTTGAGCTCAAATCGCGCCTGTTCCGCCATTATCCATATGGCACCTTGGGCACGCATGGCATCGGCTATATCAGCCGCATCAATGAAAACGACCTCAAACAGCTCAAAGAAAGCAACCAGCTGTCGAATTACAAAGGCACTGAGCACATCGGCAAAGCCGGGGTCGAGCAGGCTTATGAAGAAGACTTACATGGCATCACCGGTTTCCAGCAGGTAGAAATTGACGCCGATGGCCGCGCGGTGCGTGTGCTATCCAGCGCATCGCCCACCTCAGGCAACAATATTGTGCTGTCTATGGATGCCAAAATGCAGGAGATCGCCGAGCATGAGTTTGCTGGCAGACGTGGTGCATTAGTGGCGATCCAGCCAAAAACCGGCGAAGTGCTATCTATGGTGAGCATGCCGTCGTTTGATGCCAACCTGTTTGTCGATGGCATTGATTTTGACAACTGGAACAACCTCAATAACTCACCAGACAAGCCTCTGATTAACCGCAGCCTCAAGGGCATCTACCCACCTGGCTCGACATTTAAACCATTCGTTGCACTGGCAGGCCTGGAATCCGGCAAACGCCAGCCACCCTTTACCATTAGTGACCCCGGCTATTTCACCCTGCCCAATAGCCGCCATCGCTACCGGGACTGGAAACCGTCCGGCCATGGTGCAGTGGATATGCGCAGGGCGATTACCGTCTCTTGTGACACTTTTTTCTACGGCCTGGCAGTTGAGCTCGGCATTGAGCGCCTGACAGATTTTGTGCGCCATTTTGGCTTTGGTGAAAAAACCAATATTGATATCCAGGGTGAGTTGTCCGGTCTGTTGCCAACCCCTGCCTGGAAGCAAAGGCGCTATAAACAACCCTGGTACATGGGCGAAACCGTGATTGTCGGTATCGGCCAGGGCTACACGCTGGTGACGCCCATGCAGCTAGCCTATGCCACGGCCACGCTGGCCAACAACGGCAAGGCGATTCGTCCGCACCTGGTCAATGCCATCGTTAACGCCAAAACCAACCAGGTGAAAATGTTGCCGCACATCATTGCCGACCAGCTCAACTTGAGCGCGCAGAATCTGGATATTGTGAAACTGGGCATGATGGATGTGACCCGCCCAGGCGGTACCGCTGCAGCAATCGGCGCCAATGCCGGCTATGACATCGCGGCTAAAACGGGTACTGCACAAGTGGTCGGCATCAAGCAAAATGAAAAATACAACGAAAAACTGATTAATGAACGCCACCGCGACCATGCCTGGTTTATTGCCTATGCGCCAGCCGAAGACCCAAAAATTGCCGTGGCGGTGATTGTTGAAAACGGCAGCCACGGTGGCTCTACCGCAGGCCCCATTGCCCGCAAGGTGATGGATTATTACTTGCTGGGCAAAGTCCCGGTGGATCCGGCAGCGGCACAAGCTGCAGCGGCGGCAGAAGCAGCTGTCGTCAACGCACCAGAAGTCGAGGAGGAGCCTCATGATTAGACAATGGATAGGCCATTTTATCCGGCATATCGACTCGATTTTGCTGGCCACGGTGCTCATGGTGCTGGTGGTAGCACTCATGGTACTTTACAGCGCCTCGGGCCAGTCACTGCTTAAGGTGAATGCGCAGTTAATCAACATTGTGGTGATGTTGGGGGTGATGTTCCTGGTCGCCAATACCCAGCCACAACATATAGAACGCATTGCGCTACCGGCCTACCTGCTCGGGCTGGCCTTGCTGATTGCGGTAGCACTGGTCGGTGATATCAGCCACGGCGCACGACGCTGGCTCAACCTCGGTGTGACCAAAATCCAGCCGTCAGAACTGATGAAACTGGCGGTACCCATCATGTTGTCATGGTACTTTTCCAAACGTGAAAGTATGCTGCGTACCGCAGACTACATCGTCGCTGGCGTCATTTTGCTCACGCCCGTGTTGCTGATTGCCAAGCAACCCGACCTCGGCACAGCCACGCTGGTCTTTGCGTCAGGCTTTTATGTCATTTTTCTGGCAGGGCTGAGTTGGAAGTTTATTTTGGGCAGCGCTGTTGCCTTCGGTGCCGCATTGCCAATTCTGTGGTCCATGCTGCATGATTACCAGCGTCGTCGGGTGGAGATCCTGATTGATCCCAGCCAGGATCCACTAGGCGCTGGTTACCATATTATCCAGGCTACCATCGCCATTGGCTCTGGTGGTACCACTGGCAAAGGCTGGCTCAATGGTACGCAGTCACAACTCGACTTTGTGCCAGAAAGAACGACCGACTTTATTTTTGCGGTGTTTGCTGAAGAGTTTGGCCTGGTTGGCTGCAGCCTGTTATTGCTGTTGTTCACCATTATTATCGGCCGCGCCTTCATTATCGCGTCACAAGCCAAGAGTACCTTTTCGCGTTTGCTGGCGGGTAGCATCGCCGCCACTTTCTTTACTTACTGCTTTGTGAATATGGGCATGGTGAGCGGTATCCTGCCTGTGGTCGGCATTCCATTACCACTGGTGAGCTACGGCGGCACCTCACTGTTAACCCTGGGCCTTAGCCTGGGCTTGCTGATGAGCGTTCAATCGCACAAACGCTTGGTGGCGACGGATTAAGCGCGTAAACACCGATTAAGGAACAGGATGTTTTTTTACTTGCAACGGTTATGCATCGTCACGCTGGCCATCTGGCTGGCAGCTTGTAGCAGCAGCATGCCTCCCCGGCAAACCGCACCAGCAGCGGCACCGACCAGGCCTGCCACCAGCGGCGCTGCCAGCTCGACACCTACTCCCGCTACCAACAACCCCGCAACGAATGGCTCAGTCATTGGTGGCCCCAAAGTCATTAACATCGACCCCAAACCAGAGACTAGCGGCAATCCGACTGACGGCATAGACCCGAACATCCCGCTCGAAACCACCATCACGCCCAAGCTGGAACCGATTGTCAAAGGCACCACCAAACCCTATATCGTCAATGGTGAAACCATGACGCCGATGTCTGAAATCAACACACCGTTCACACAAACCGGACATGCTTCGTGGTATGGCAAAAAATTCCATGGCCGCCGCACTGCCAGTGGTGAACCCTATGACATGTTCAAATTAACCGCTGCGCATAGAACGTTGCCTATTCCAAGCTATGTACGCATCACCAACCTCAGCAATGGCAAAACCATCATGGCACGCGTCAATGACCGCGGCCCGTTTGGCCGTGACCGCATCATAGACCTCTCTTACGCCGCGGCCAAACAACTGGATATTATTCGCCATGGCTCGGCACAAGTTGAGGTGTCACTGATAGACCCGACCCAGCAAACGCCGTCGCAACAAATCCCATCGCAACAACCATCGGCATCACCTGCTGCCAGCAATACACCGACCCAGGCAATCACCACACCAGCCGTAGTATCCGCCAACCCACTGACGACACTGGAAGCCGGTGGCATTTATGTACAAGTGGGTGCATTTGGCCAGGAAGAAAATGCGGACCGCCTGCACCAGCGCATTTTCACCACCCTGCCAGAAACACAATCCCTACTCAACAAAGTGTATAATGGAAAAACGTTCCAGATTGTGCTGGGGCCTTATCCGGATCACGCATTAGCAGCGCAAGCCGCCAGCCAGATGCGTGACAAATTGCAGTTACCTGCACTGATATTTTCGCGGTAGTCTTTTTCCGTTAGCAGTTTTCTTCTCATTAATTTTTATTCTCGTATAAATGATGACCATGTGGCGTTCCTGTATTGCTTTTCTACTTTCCATTCCTTTAATGACCGTGGCGGCCGAAGCCATCACTGGCAATGTGCCGACACCGACATTGGCGGCCAAAGCCTTTGTGCTGCGCGATGCCAATACCGGCAGTCTGCTGGCAGCGAGTAACCCGGATATGCCGGTTGAGCCTGCGTCACTGACGAAAGTGATGACGGCTTACCTGACGTTTGAAGCGGTAAAGCAAAAACGCCTGGCACTGACACAAACCTTGCCGGTCAGCCAAAAAGCCTGGAAAGTCGAAGGCTCTAAAATGTTTATCGATACCACCATGACGGTCACGGTGGATGAACTGTTACATGGCCTGATTATCCAGTCTGGCAATGATGCCGCCATTACCCTGGCAGAAGGCATTGCGGGTAGTGAAGAGTTATTTGCATCATTAATGAACAAAAAAGCGGCGGCCCTGGGCATGAAAAACAGCCACTTTGTAAATGCCACAGGCTTGCCAGACCCTACGCACACCACCACTGCGCGCGACTTGTCGATCTTGGCCAATGCCCTGATTCGCGACTATCCACAAGACTATGCGCGCCTGTATTCACAAAAGTCTTATACCTATAACAACATCACGCAGCCTAACCGCAACCGCTTGCTGTTTCTCGACCCCAGCGTGGATGGCATGAAGACCGGCCACACGGAGTCTGCAGGTTATTGCCTGATTTCTTCAGCCAAACGTAGTGACTTCCGCTTGATTTCTGTGGTCCTCGGCACCACTTCAGATAATGTACGCGCGGCCGAAAGCCAGAAACTGCTGAACTTTGGTTTCCAGTTTTATGAGTCCAAGCTGATTTACGCAGCAGACAAAGCCATTACGCGTCAAAAAGTATGGAAAGGCACCGAAAGCGAAGTCGATTTAACGGTCGCCAAACCAGTCTATTTAACATTACCGCAAGGTGAGTATGCCAATATGAAGGCGAATCTGCGCATTGCAAAACCACTGGAAGCGCCATTAAAAGCGCATCAAACCGTGGGTGCAGTAGATTTTAGCCTAGGCGGCAAAGTGGTACACAGTGTGCCGCTGGTGACCGTGCATGCCGTTGAGGCCAGCAATATCTTCTCACGCATGATCGACCAGGTCCGCCTGTATTTGCAGTAAACCCTTGTCGTCATAAAGCGGAACAAGCACAAAGGTAGGTGAACCCCATGACCCAGCAAGAACAAACGCCTGCGGCGGAAGAAACCCTGATTGAGTTTCCCACCAACTTCCCGATCAAGGTCATGGGCGAAACACATGACGACTTCACACTCGAAGTCACGCGCGTGATTCAGGGCCATTGGCCAGAATTCGACACGCACCTGATAGAAATGCGCGGCAGCAGCAATGGCAAATACCTGAGCCTGACCTGCCTGGTGTATGTCACCTCCAAACCGCAACTGGACGATATCTACCGCAGCCTGACCTCGCACCCGATGGTCAAGGTCGTGCTGTAACCTGCTTTGCCTCCATGCCTGCTCTGCAAATCCGCCAGCTGGGCTTGACTGATTATGCAGCCACGCTGGCTGACATGCAGGCATTTACCGCAGCACGCAACCAAGACACGCCAGACCAGCTGTGGGTCACCGAACATCCGCCGGTCTATACACTGGGCCTTAACCGCCGTGGCGTACGCCTGCCGCAAAACGGCATCCCGGTGGTCAATGTAGACCGTGGCGGCAAAATCACTTATCACGGCCCCGGGCAGTTAATCATTTACTGCCTGGTTGATCTGGCGCGCAGCCACTTGAATGTGCGGCAACTCGTCTCCATCTTGGAAAACAGCCTGATAGAATTTCTGGCCGCACACGGCATTGCCGCCGAAGCGCGTGCCGATGCACCCGGCGTTTATGTGGATGGCAAAAAAATTGCCTCACTCGGATTACGCCTGAAAAACCAGTGCTGCTATCATGGCTTGAGTTTGAATATAGAGATGGATCTACAACCGTTTGCCGACATTGACCCTTGCGGTTATGCTGGCATGCAGATGACGCAAACCCGGGATTTAAATATCGCGCTGAATATGACTGACATTGCAGCGGATTTAACCCAACGATTGAAAGAGAAACTGACGCATGTCAGATAATTCCACCCAAGAACATCCAATCGACGCGCGCCCGGCCAAAAAGGTGGCCGGTGTCAAAGAAATCGACGCAGCCAAGACTTCGCGTATTCCGATTAAAATCGTGCCGCAACCCATGCTGCGCAAACCAGAATGGATACGCATGAAGGTGCCGGATTCGGCCCGCTTCCAGGAAATCAAACAGGTATTGCGCGATAACAACCTGCATACTGTGTGCGAAGAAGCCAGTTGCCCTAATATTGGTGAATGTTTTAGCGGCGGCACCGCCACCTTTATGATTCTGGGTGATATTTGTACCCGCCGCTGCCCGTTCTGCGACGTCGCCCACGGCAAACCGTTGCCTCCAGATGCCAATGAACCGGAAAACCTGGCGCGCACGATTGCACAGATGAAACTGCGTTATGTAGTCGTGACCTCGGTCGACCGTGATGACTTGCCTGACGGTGGCGCCCAACACTTTGTCGATTGCATCCGCGCCATTCGCGCCCAATCACCGCAAATTAAAATAGAAATCCTGGTACCGGATTTTCGTGGCCGCCTGGATGTTTCACTCAAAATCCTGCGCGAGGCGCCGCCGGACGTCATGAACCATAACCTGGAAACCGTGCCACGCCTCTACAAGCAGGCCCGCCCGGGCTCTGATTACCAGCACTCCCTCGACTTGCTCAAGCAATTTAGCCAGATGTATCCGCATGTGCCGACCAAATCCGGCCTGATGCTGGGCCTGGGCGAAACTGATGAAGAAATTCTGGAAGTGATGCGGGACTTGCGCGCGCATGGTGTCAGCATGCTGACATTAGGTCAATATTTACAGCCCAGCGTGCACCACTTGCCGGTATTGCGCTATGTCACGCCACAAACCTTTGACTGGTTTAAGCAACATGCAGACGCCATGGGCTTTGATAATGCCGCTAGCGGCCCGATGGTACGCAGCAGTTACCATGCAGACCAGCAAGCGCATGCCGTGATCGAACAACCCTCATCATAAGCAGTGCCGGCATCCCCGGCCAACAATAACAAGCACAGGAGCAACCATGGTTCCACACTTAACAACGGCTTTGAGCGGACCACTGTACACGCTGGAAAAACGCGTGTTACAGGCGATGCCGGACATCGAACACTGGTTTCGCACGAAATGGCAGGAAATCCCCGCGCCGTTTTATGCCAGTGTGGACCTGCGTAATGCCGGTTTTAAAATCGCGCCGGTAGATACCAATTTGTTCCCTGGCGGTTTCAACAACCTTAATCCTGAATTCTTAAGCCTGTCTGTGCAAGCGGCACAAGTCGCCGTCGAAAAAATCTGTCCTGACGCGCGCCGTTTATTGCTGATTCCGGAAAACCACACCCGCAACACTTACTACCTGCGCAATGTGGTGGAATTATGCAATATCCTCAAAGCCGCAGGCATGGAAGTACGCGTCGGCAGCCTGTCACCAGACATCACTGAAATCACCCGACTGGAAACCCATGACGGCCTGCCCTTGATCCTGGAGCCGCTGGTGCGCGTGAAAAACCGCCTGCAATTAAAAGCGGCTGCGTTTGAGGGTGTCGATTACCCAGCCTTTGATAGCTGTGCCATCCTGCTCAATAATGATTTGTCCGGCGGTGTGCCTGACATGTTACAAGGCTTGGAGCAAAACCTGATTCCACCTTTGCATGCTGGCTGGTTTATCCGCCGCAAATCACAGCACTTTGCCGCCTACGACAAAGTGGTCGAGGAGTTCTCGCAATTACTGCAAATCGACCCCTGGTTGCTGAACCCCTATTTTGACACCGCCAGCGGTATTGATTTCCATGCCCGCGTCGGTGAAGACTTGCTGGCAGACAAAGTCGATGCCATCTTGAAAAAGATTCAAACCAAGTACGATGAATACGGCATCACCCAACAACCGTTTGCCATCGTCAAAGCCGATGCCGGCACTTATGGCATGGGCATTATGAGTGTGAAGTCAGCGGATGAAGTACGCGACCTTAACCGTAAAGCACGCAACAAAATGTCGGTGATCAAAGAAGGCATGCAAGTGTCTGAAGTCATGATCCAGGAAGGTGTGTATACCTTCGAGAATATCAACGATGCCGTGGCTGAACCCGTCGTGTACATGATGGATCACTTCGTGGTTGGTGGTTTTTACCGCGTGCATACCGGTCGCGGCATTGATGAAAACCTCAATGCTCCTGGCATGCATTTCGTGCCACTGGCGTTTGAAAAGCCCTGTACCCTGCCCGACTGTGCGGGCGCCCCTGATGCGCCGCCTAACCGCTTCTACGCTTATGGCGTGGTGGCTCGCCTGGCCTTGCTGGCAGCCGGCATGGAGTTACAGGACAATGATCCACTGAATGCATAATTGAGCCAGAGGCGCATGATGAAATTGCTGTTTATTCTCGACCCGCTGCATACCCTTAAAGCGTATAAAGACACCAGCCTCGCCATCATGCGTGCTGCGCAAGCGCGCGGACACCAGTTATGGGTGTGCGAGCAACACGACTGGCACTTGCAGCGCGAAGTGGCGCTGGTCGATGTCCAGCCATTTGCATTGAATGACAGCAGCTGGACCGTGGGCGAGAAAACCACACAGACACCAAGCAGTTTTGATGCCGTGCTCATGCGCAAAGACCCGCCGTTCGATAACGAATACCTCTACAGCACCTATTTGCTGGAGCTAGCGCAACAACAGGGCGCGCGCATCATTAACGACCCTGCATCTATCCGTGGCTGGAATGAGAAATTGTCCGTCGCGCGCTTTCCGCAATTTGCGCCACCATTCATTGTCACCAGCAAACAAGAGAAAATACTGGCGTTTTTGGCCGAACATGAGGACATCATCGTCAAGCCTCTTGATGGCATGGGCGGCAGTGGCATTTTCCGTTTACGTAAAGATGACCCGAATATCTACGCCATCCTCGAAACGCTGACCCAATTTGAAACGCAAACCATTATGGTGCAGCGTTATATTCCAGAAATTGTCAAAGGTGACAAACGCATTCTGATCATCAATGGCGAACCGTTACCGTATGCCTTGGCCCGTATCCCTAAAACCGGCGAAACACGCGGCAACCTGGCCGCGGGTGGCAAAGGCGTCGCCCAACCATTAAGTGACCGTGACCGTGAAATCGCCGTGACAGTTGGTCAAACACTCAAACAACATGGCCTGTTTCTGGTCGGCCTCGATGTGATTGGCGATTATTTAACCGAGGTGAATGTCACCAGCCCGACTGGCATGGTTGAAATTGCTGCACAATCAGCAACATGGGCGCTGCCATGCGACCCGGCAATGGTGATGATACAGACGCTGGAAAAGCTCACGCCCTAGCACGCTCACAAAACTCAAACTATCTACATACTCAATTATCAAGTTTGCTAATATGACTCATGTGATTTGAAGTCATTAGTGATATCGTCGTTGCAGTCGTAGGAGTGTCATCATGCGTGTGTTGGTGCTGGGTTCTGGTGTTATTGGCGTCACAAGTGCTTATTACCTGGCATTAAAAGGCTTTGAAGTAACAGTCGTCGATCGCCAGCCAGCCGTCGGCCTGGAAACCAGCTTTGCCAATGCAGGCCAGATTTCACCCGGCTACGCAGCACCCTGGGCCGGGCCAGATGTGCCGCTCAAAGCGCTCAAATGGTTGCTGCAACGCCATGCGCCGCTTTCCATTAGGCCAGACTTCAGCGTATGGCAATTGCAATGGATCACGCAGTTCTTACGCCACTGCTCAAGTGATCACTACGATATCAACAAATCCCGCATGGTGCGTCTGGCCGAATATAGCCGTGATTGCCTGCGCGCATTACGTGCCGATACAGGTATCCATTACGAAGAGCGTTGCCGCGGTACGCTGCAAGTCTTCCGCACACCCAAACAACTCACTGCCGAAACCAAGGATATTGCCGTACTTAGCCGCATGGGCGTGCCTTTTCAACATGTAGACCCAGAGGGTTGCGTGCGCATTGAACCGGCACTGGTGCATGTGCAAGACCAGTTGCTGGGTGGCTTGTACTTGCCCGGTGATGAAACTGGTGATTGCCAGCTATTTACCTCCCGGCTGGCGCTAGCAGCACAAACACTGGGCGTGCAATTCAGGCAAGACATCGCTATCGAGCGCCTGATCACACAACAAGGCCAGTTACTTGGTGTAGAAGTTAAAAATGCACATGGTACCGACGCTTTGATGGCAGATCATTATGTGGTCGCCCTGGGCAGTTACTCACGTCAGCTGATGCAAGGATTGGGCTTGAATTTGCCCGTTTATCCGGTCAAAGGCTATTCCCTGACCGTACCGATTATGCGTGCTGACGCTGCCCCGGTCTCGACAGTGATGGATGAAACCTACAAAGTAGCCATTACCCGCTTTGATCAGCGTATCCGCATAGGGGGCATGGCGGAACTGGCTGGCTTTGACCTCACCCTAAACCCACGCCGACGCCAAACACTGGAGATGGTCTTAAATGGATTATTTCCACATGCAGGCGATATATCACAAGCGTTGTTCTGGACTGGATTGCGCCCGATGACACCGGATGGCACCCCCGTTATTGGCCAGGCAGATTCCCGCTATCCTAATGTATGGCTGAATACCGGCCATGGCACTTTGGGCTGGACCATGGCTTGTGGCTCAGGGCAGGTGCTTGCTGACCTGATAAGCCATGACAACCCCGCCATTGGCGCTCAAGAATTCAGTCTCAAACGCTATTCTGCTTAACGCCTTCCTTGTATTTGCCCTGTGCCAAAATGTAGCTTTGAACTGCAATTTTTAAAATTGATGCCATGGCTGATCAATTAAAAAACCTGCAAGCCGCGTGAGGTCAATCTAACGCTCAACCCGTCGATGCCAACTTTACCGATTTCCAGGAACGCGGCTCTACCGATTATTTGTAGGAAAATCGATGGGTATTTCTTATAAAAACAATACGGATAAAGAGAGGACAATCATCGTGGCAACTCCACAACAAAAAAATAGCAGGCATGATTGCATGCCTGCTGTGAAGCAACGTCGACCCCGGGCGCGCGATGTCCCATAGCGAATCGTGTAATCCGCACCTACAAAACTAATACAGGTGCGGAAAATTAAGTCAGACTCTACGGCGACGAACTGTTGCGCCGATGAGACCTAGACCAGCCAAGAGCATGGCTATGTTCTCTGGTTCTGGCACTGGCATAACCGAAACCACGTCAAAACTTAAGGTTGGTAATGCTTGCCCTTGTCCACCAGTGAAAATAATCATCCCCAAAGTGTCGGCGGTACTCATCAGATAAAATGAAGTCTCTTTGTTGGTGCCGCTTGCTGATGCAGAGAGGATGTCAGAGAAGAACGACGCGTCTGATGCAAGGTTATAGCTCAAGCTGACGTATCCGGTACCACCGGCAGGCACGGTAAAGGTTTCCGACCCCAGCAGTGAAGTGCTACCTGCCCAGCTTTGTAGCGCTGCAGCGTTGCTGGCGTAGACTGGGTTGAGTTGGCGATCTGTCGGCGTGCCTTTGGACTGTGCCCAGTCGTCATTGCCCACCCAGTAAATATCGAAAGTTCCAGAGCCAATGCCAAAGCGCGAGTTGTTCTGAACAGAGTATGAGGATGTAAAGGAGAGACTGGCGTTGGCGACATTCCAGTTGCCAGCCCCATAGGTGGTGTTTAGAGAGTCGACAATCGAGCCGATATTAAAGCTGAAGGCTTCGTTGGCTGCCAATGCATTGCCCCCGGTATTGGTCTTAGAGAGGCTGCCCTGGACCCCACCTGCGCCACCGGCCCATCCCCAGCCATCGACGGCACTGTAACTTGAAAATATCATGTCGCTGGCCGTTGAGCCCGTGCCGCCAGCCCCCCCGCTACCCACAATCGAAATGCTTTCATGTGTCAGCGTAGCTGCACTGACATTCCCGATAAAGGTTGCGCCAAGTAACCCTAGAAGGATGGTTGGTAGATGTTTGTTCACCTTAAGACTCCTACGCGTTGTTGAGTAAATAAATGGGCACTTGTAGTGTTCCCCTAGATGCATTATACATATCGCTATATACGAGTGTATATAGCGATACCGCCTGAGTTTTTTGCTGGGATTGGTTAGTTCCCTATGATTGTGGCAATGTAACGAAGCGGATGTTGATGAAATCGCCCAGAATCTAGGTGTATACCGACCCGGCCCGCAGATCGCTGGAATTCAAGATACCGAGATGCATTCCGATATTGCTCTTCATAAATAAAGGCCCCTCTAAAACTTGAACGTGACGCCAACCTCCGCATACCGACCCGGTGCAACAAGATATGCCGCTGTGTAATATTCTTTATTGAACAGGTTTAGAAACTTGACGTAGTAGTCGCTATTTCCCACGGTCTTATTCACCTTCAAATCAACCACATGGTAGTCCGGCAAATTCTGGGTTCCGAAATAAGTAGCGACACCATTCACCACGTTAGTGTAATTTCCATCACTACTGGCGTTACCGCTACCCTGGCTATACATGCTTCTCACCGGCCCAACATAGTTTACGTTCACATGTGCGGTGAAGCTGCTCCCGGTGTAATTGACGCCATACGAGTATTTACGCAATGGAATATCGGCCACTTGCAATTTCATCGCCGTGTCATAAGCATTCGTATAAGAGTAATTTGCAAATACCTTAATGCTTTCGCCAACCATTTGGCTAACTTCCGTCTCGTAGCCCAGCATTTCAACTTCAGGTATGTTGAAGTACTGGGTGTGTCCGCCACCGCCACCGGCACCTTTGATCATGTTCGTAATGCGTCGGTTGAACCCCGTCAGACCGAACCTGAGTCCAAAGTCTGTTAAAGTCTCTACCCCCACTTCACGATTGAGACCCACTTCTGGCAAAACAGTCGCACCAAAGTAAGGAATAATCGTCCCTCCACTATTCAGCGGAGCCAGTGCGGGTGCAGATCTTTCCATCGCGGTGGGGGCTCTGAAACTCTTCCCGATGGAAGCACGTAATGCAATACTTTCGATTGGCCTGAAATTCAAAGCCAACACTGGATCGTCGGATGAGTACACACCTTTCTGCTCTTTATTGGCTGGTCTCGTCCATGTGACATTCTTTACGGCGACATGATCTTCGACTTCATTGTGCCGAAAGCCTAAGCTCATACTGAGTTGGCGGGTGACATTCCACACGTCTTGCAGATAATAACTCTTGGCTGTGTAATTGTAGTCGCCACTGGCATAAGTCACCGGAGGAGTGCCTGGTGGCAGAGGGGTTTGCTCCTCAAAACGCCGTCTTTCTTCCGTATATCCCCAAGTGGCTGTATTGGCTTTGCCGATTCTGATCGTGTGTTGCAATTCATAGCCAGTCGTATTGCCACTCCAGTCTATTTGCTGGAAACCGGATGTTGTGAGCAAACTACTTAATTCGGACCGAAAAACTTTCAAACTGATATCGTTATTTTCGTTCAGCTTCTGGTTATATACGGTGCCCAAATATGACTCCTTGATAGGGTCATATCCCCAGTCATAAGTGGGACCACCACCGGTGGCGCCCCCACCGAAATAATTGTTTTGCATCGTCAGTGTACTGCCCCCACCGGGATACCCCACACGCGCTGTTGCGTTATATCGGTTTGGCAATTGCCTCGTCGTTTCCGAATGTGATCCGAACACAGTAAGAGAAGCCTTTGGATTGATATCCCACTTCAGTTTTCCGTTGAGGTATTGCGAGTCTTCGGCCGTATGGCTTTTAAAGCCCCCGATGTTGTTCGGATTGTCGTCATAGCCATCTGTGCTGCTCAGCTTCGCGCCAAGGTAATAGCTGACACTTTCGGTGCCTCCAGCCAGCGAGGCCGAATATATTTCTGAACCCCAGCTTCCCTTAGCTAGCCCCAGCGAGCCGGAAAGTTTTCCGCTGGCATTTTTCGTTGTGATGAATATCACGCCACCGGGCGCATTGCTGCCGTAAATGACGGGAACAGGCCCCTTGAATATTTCGATTTTCTCAATGTTGTCAGTAGGGATGATAGACAAATCGATTCTTGCGTCCCCACCGCCGTTGATCATCACTCCATCGATAATGACCTTGGTGCTATTGGCATCGCTACCGCGTATCTGCGATACCTTTCGCCCCTTCACATTGCTGCCGGTCACGTACAGACCTGCGACATCCTTCACGGCCTCATCTACCGTTTGCGCCCCTTTGGCCTTGATCTCTTCCGCCGTCACAACCGTTGATTTCACGGGGATTGCGAGTGGATTAAGCTTTTTACCTGTGACTACGACATCACTCAGCTCTATATGGCCAGCACCTGTATTACCTTCCTCTGCGGCGGGCACGGCAAAGGCGAAAGCCAGCAGGGCTGTAAGAAAAAAAAGTTTGATACCTTTCACGAAATCGCTCCCTACGCGTAGTGAATACTTATACGAGTATGGTTAACGAAATCAATGCGTGTCAGCCGCCGGTAGCGGGAACACCCAAGGGCCTCCAGCTTCTTTGTCGGCAGCCACCAGATCGGCTTGGCCAGCGGGGCTGACGAGGTAATCTACAAGTTGCCGGGCAAGTTCACGTTGGCGAGTATTTGCTGGATGGCGCGGCCCCGGCTCAACCACCACATATACCCGGCGCATGGCCGGATCACCCTTGAGCAACACCGCCATGCCTTTGCTCGGCATCTTGCCGAAGGCCACAGGAATGTGGCCAACCACCGCGTAACCATGCTTGTCGGCAGCGGAGCGCAGCACCTGCTGGGGCGACTCGGCATCATCGTATAACTGCTGGCGTGGCCCCGGTCGCAGGCCAAGAGAACGGAACAGGCCGTGCACGATGCCAAAGCTACCGGGATCACGGAAGCCGATCAGGGGCGCGTCGGCGGCCACGATACGGCGCATGGCCTCGGCGGCACCCGGTGCCTCGGCCACCTTGGCTGGATCATCAATTGGCCCGACGATCACATGCTCATTCATTGCCCAGGCACGCAACGGCGCAGCCACACCGGCGGCTAACAGGCCATAGGTCTCATCGCTGCCATGAATCAGCAACAAATCAGCCTCACCATCGCGAAAGATGGGCACCACGCCTTCTTTGGGAGCCGCAGCCACAGTCTCAATCTTAAGGCCGGTTTCCTTGCTGGCACGCTTGGCGAGGGCCGGCCAGACGCCCGAAAGCACCAGTCCCCCTACCACGGCCACTTTGACCCGGGCCTCGGCAGTCGTATCCTGTGCTGCTTCACTCGTCGCCAAGCAAATCGCCAGTAGGATGGCAAGATACCCGCGGCAAGATTTCATGGTCTATCCTTTTTTAAAAGTGGTGTCCGCCCGAATGGCGTATCGTTATACCCATTAGTATATAGCGAACGTCGCATTAATCCTATTGAGGAATAGCTAAATTCGACTGGAAATCCAAAATGCCATACCAATGAATTACACACTTGGCCGCGAGTGGCGCACGCCGCCACTATGGCGGCGGTGAAGCCGATACGGCCAGAATGCGCTTTCTCCACCTGAGTAAAGAGGAGCAGGCAACCCTGCTGAAACTTCTAGAGTCGCTTTAGCAATGACGTGCGCTACATGAGTACAAATTCTTTTGGTACTGGCGATGCGGGTAGCGTCTCATCGCCTAACGCTTCCCTGAGTTCTATCTCAATCAAATCGGTCAGTGCGTTAATCGGTAATGCGTTGGCAATTGGCGCAAAAGGCTCCTCCAGTTCGTTACCCAAGGCATCCAGCCCAAACAAGGTGTAGGCGGCTAGTGCGGTCACAAAGGGGGTTGCCCAGCCCAAGGTGTTGGCAAAACCAAAGGGCATTAAAAAGCAAAATGTATAAGCCGTGCGATGCAAAAGCAAGGTGTAGCCAAAGGGAATCGGCGTGTTCTGAATGCGCTCACAAGCCGCCTGAGTCAGTGCCAATTTCTGAATTAATTCCTCAAGCAGGTTAAATTGGATAGGCTGAATTCGACCATCCCTTAACGCTTCGATCAAGATACGCTCCATGGCGCGCAAAATGACCTCCGGTGGATTTTTACTCTGGGTAAATGCGCTAGCAGTGGCCGCAGGCAACAACCGTGTTATTTTTGGCAATTGATCGCCCGGCCTGAGCTGCATGAGTAGCGCATGCGCGTAAGCGATGTTGTGCTCCAGAAGCTGTCTACGTGACGGGCTGAGGCTACCATCCAGGTGATCTAGAATCTGGCTTAAACGCGCCAGGTTTCTGGCTGTCAGCATAAATTCCCCCCAAATTTTTCTCGCCTCCCACCAGCGCTCATAACAGGCATTGTTTCTAAAAGCGAGAAAGATGGACAAGGTAATGCCCAGCAGGGCAAACGGTCCACCATCAAACTTGGGTAACCAGTCGGGCTTCAAGGTGTACACAGACACCACCGCAGCGGACAGCGTTGCCACGAACACCAGCAAGGGCATGATTCTGAGCACGATCGAGCCTTTGATGATAAAAAACAGCTCTAACAAATGTGGTCTGGGTCTGACGATCAAGGGAAGTCTCCTGCCTGGCGAACCATTGCGATAATGTTATACTCGATAGTCTGTAGTCTATCTGCCAGTGCAGCACCTGTATGTTTGAAAAAGACATGGGAAACCACTGGTTTAGCATTTTTTGTCGTCTGTGCCGTGCATCATCGCTAATGGATTAACATTATGTTGAAATGGAAAGATATCCTGAAACTTGCCAGGGAAGGAAACCTGGCCCCCGATCACAAATTACAGAAATCCATTCGTGCCTGGCGCGAGATTCTGGATGACGAAGTATTCGCAATCACGCGCCTGAGTGCGACCGAGCGGCCATTTTCGTCAGAAATGTGTGTCGCTTTCACGCCAGGGCGTTACGCCTGTACCTGTTGCGAGCAAGTGCTGTTTGATTCCGGGCAGAAATTTGAATCCGCTTCCGGCTGGCCTTCATTTGACCAACCATTGGCCAGCAATGCGATCGCTTACTTTGCCGATGAGAGTCACGGCATGCAGCGCGTTGAAGTGAAGTGTAATGTGTGTGACGCGCACCTGGGACATGTGTTTCCAGATGGCAAAACAGAAAGTGGCCTGCGTTATTGCATTAACGGCAAAGCCATTACTTTTGTCGCCCATTAAAAAAGCGCTGACCTATTAGGGCCAGCGCTTTGTCTCTTGCAGTGATTCGCTAAATTTAGTGCGCAAGCCTTCTGCCGAAACTCACCGCATAAGCCGTAGGGCGTGCCAGCAAGATAGGATCCTGGCTAGGCGCAATGCCGTCCGTCAGCTGTAGCGGGTTAAACATGATCGGCTTCTCTGCCGCTTTACTATCAGCCACGGCTTTATTGAGTGTTAACGTGCCCAACTCTATCGTTTTACGGCTATCCGGCCATACCACGGTCGCGTTATTCACTTCATCGCCCTGCTCTGCCAATTGCAGCAACAATTTGTATTGCACACCTTTGGCCTGTACGCGCTCCACAATATCGGTCATCAGGTAATCTGGCGCTGCCTTATCCGTGGCTTCCTTGCTTAAATATTGTGCACCGGCGACAGGCACAATCTGATAACGACCGTAGACTGATTTACCAGTAGCATTCGTGAATGCAAATGCATTCACCCCAAAAAATGGCTGGGTGGCAAAACTCACCGGTGCTGGTTTCGGGGTGGTCACAAACTTAAGGGCTGCCGGATGCGTGCCTAAAAACTGTTCCACCGGGCTAGGTTTGGCCGTGCTGCCTGCTGAATCACGCACGGCATTCAGCAGGCCCAGAAAATCCTCAGGTGTCGCTGCCGGAAAACCATTGACCGAAATACTCACAATGTCAGTCGCCGTACCATCTGGCAATTGAAAGCGAATCGCGATGCCTTTAGGAAAAGCGTTGCCATTGGCGTCGGGAATATTAGGCACCCCAGTCGCGTTTGAAAAACGCACCAGCACCGGCGACGCTTTCTGAAAATGCACAGCCTGGCTAATGCCTGCCGCCTGCGCAGTTGGTGTAAACGTGCCCTCAACCAGCACACCCTTGGCGTGGTTGGCGCGATAGCCCGCATGCGGGCCGCCGGAGAGCGTTGTCAAGGTATCGACTAATTGCTCAGTCACGGGTTTATCATCGGCCCATGCTGGATTCGCGGTGGCAAAAGCGGCAGCGAACAACGCGCTCAGGATTGCTCTTGTTTTCATCTTCATTCCCTTTCACTAAAATTTAAAAAAATGATCACACAAAATTAAATCGTGCACTACTTAAATGTCAAAAAAATGAACACCCGCTTTTTTAAGTTGCCCGGGGCTTAGGCAACATGCTGAATCAAATGATTACGCAAGCTATTCAGGCGCTCACGCAATGCACCAAGTTCCTCCAGTGAACAGCCCATGGCACACAGCATGTCATCCATAATGCCAGCCGCCTGCTGGCGCAAATGCCGCCCTTGCTCTGTCAGGCAAATAATCACCTGGCGCTCATCCTGACTGGAACGGATGCGTTGCACCAGCGCAGCAGATTCCAGCCGTTTCAACAACGGCGTTAACGTCGCCGAGTCTAAAAATAACTGCTCACCGATATCACTGACCGTACGTTGATCACTTTCCCACAATACCAGCATGACCAAATACTGTGAATAAGTGAGATCCAGCTTTTTTAACAATGGCCGATAGACCTTGTTGATCGCCAGTGACAGCGAATATACCGAGAAACATAGCTGGTCTTGCAATATCGGAGTTTTGCTTTTCACAATCTCATTCATATGCATCGATTATAAATAGCACGCTATATAATAGCAATAGATTTAAAATCTATTTATGAAAATAATTGATCACATAGTGAACAATGAAGTTTGCTTTTTTATGCATTCTGATCTGGCTCATTTCAATCTCCTCTAAGAGTGAGAAACCATCATAAACCCGATATTTGCTGAAATAAAGTTGAATGTTTTTATCCAACATATAAATAAAACTTATCGCCAGGCATAAGAAAGCCTCACTATACAGTGAGGCTTTTGCCGGTAACCCAAGTTTATTCGCCGAGATTATCCAGCTTGAAAGGGTCTTGTGCTTGCTGGTCAATCTCCAGCGGATTAATGTCGTAGGACAAGTCATCGCCGATATCAATGTCGATCTCGTTTTGGCCTTCCCAGCGCTCCAGCCAGATGGAAAAGTCTTTTTCCGGCATTGGCTTGCCAATAAAGTAACCCTGGCCTTCGTTACATCCCAATTTGGCTAATTGGTTGAGCACAAACTCGTTTTCTATGCCCTCCGCCACCACAATCAACCCCATGTTGTGCGCCAGGTCTATGGTCGATTTCACAATGCTGGCATCGCCGCTATTTTTGTCCATAAACATGACAAATGAGCGGTCAATTTTAAGCTCTTGCACCGGCAATTGCCGTAAATATGCCAGTGATGAATAACCGGTACCGAAGTCATCAATCGACAGATGCAAGCCCATCGCAGCCAGTTTCTTCACCACCACTTCAGCACGTTCAGGGTCTTGCATCAAACTGCCTTCGGTGATTTCCAGCTTCAGCGATTTGGCATCCAGTCCATGCGACGACAATAAATGACCAATCTGTTCCGGTAACTCCATATTATTGAGGTCGCGCGTGGACAAGTTAACCGCCAACGTGATGTGCAAGCCTTGTTTCTTAAAGCCAGCCAGCACCTGGCAGGCACGTAACAGCATCCAGTTGGTAATATCACTAATGACACCGGTTTGTTCGGCAAACGGGATAAACTGGTCAGGGAAGATCATGCCTTTTTCAGGATGCACCCAGCGTATCAGCGCCTCGCCGCCTAATGCCCGGCGCGTCGTCACATCAATTTTGGGCTGGATATACAGCAATAACTGGTCATGCTGTATGGCTTCTTTCAAGTCAGAAATCAGGGTCAAGGTTTCTGACTGATCAATTTCCAGCGCAGTGTTGTAGACAATCCATGGCGATTTTTTGGCTCTGGACTCCTGCAAAGCCGTTTCCGCATGGTTCAGCAAGGACTCTTCGTCCAGCCCGTGATCCGGATACAAAGCAATGCCGATGCCAGTACGCACATCTATCGCCTGGCCTTGCACGCTGACCGGTCGCTCAAACACCTGCTGAATCTTGTCTGCATAACGCGTGGCCTTGGCCTGGTCTGTTTGTTGCAATAGCACGGCAAATTCGTCCGCGTCCAGCCGCGCCACCATATCTTGCTCACTCAACACATTTTGCTTTAACACCTGGCCAACATGCCGCAGCAAATCATCACCAAAGTCGCGTCCCAGCGTTTGATTAATGGGTTTAAAGCGATGGATATTGATCACGATGACACTCAACTTTTGCTGACTGTCAGCATGTGTCATGATGGCCTGATGCACGCCCTGGTTGAATGCCAGGCGGTTAGAAAGGCCCGTGAGCTCGTCATTAAACGCCAGGCGCTGGATACGCAAGGAGCGTTGCAACACTGCTTCGCGCATGCTGTTAAGCGCTTTTGCCAGATGGCCGACTTCATCGGTGCTATTGACCTGGATTTCTTTTTCGTAATCGCCCATGGCAATGTTATCGGCATCGTTGACCAGGGCAGCAATAGGCTCCGTCGTTTTACGCGACACATACCAAATCAGCGCGGCAAAGATCAACACGCCAATAAACGTTAATAACACCATCACCTTGAACAGCGTATTCAAATCCTGCGTGAAAGGCTCAACAGAGCCTTGCAACACCACCAGTAGCGCATCGTCTTTAGTTTCATGCAGTGAGCGGATTTTTAAATGATAGGCCTGGCCATTGAGATCCACACGGTGTAATGACAGCTTCTGGCGATAAATATCGGCCACCGTTTTCACCAGTAAGTTAGACAGTTCACGGGTAGAGGTGCTACTCACCAGTTGCCAGTCACGTTGATGTGTTTTCTGGACAAAAGTGACGTCGAGATGCGTCAATTGCTTGATCTGGTCGGCCAAGCGGCCATCCACGGCAAAGCCCATGACAATCCAGCCGATGGTCTCTGGCGCTTTCACTGGCACCGTAATCAACTGGTACGGTTTGCCTGCAATAATATCGAACTTCAGCGTGCCACTTTGGTTTTCGAGCATCGCTTGCCGGGCATCTTCTTTGGCATTTGATCCAAACAGTGCCTGCTCATTATCCGTGGTGCCAATCACCAGATTGTCATTATTGCTGATGTAATAGGCAATCTGCGCGTGAATACGCCCCTGATAACTCTCCAGCGCAGACTCAATGGTCTCGGCATCATTGGTTGCGACGGCTTCCCTAAAAGCAAAGTCAGCCGCCAGCACCTGTGTCGCCTGCTTCAGGCTTTGCGTGTTATGTTGCAACAAGCTCACAAATACGCGCTCACCGACATTAATCTGCTCTGCAGCCAGCGTATCGGCATGCTTACTCAGCGCATATTTAAGCGGAAGCAGCCCGGCCAGTTGAATGGCGACCACCACTGTCAGAAATGTGAAAGCGATGCGCGAGCGGATATGTTTGAACTTGATCATGCAGTGTGATTGTTATGGGAGGGTGATCTTGACTTCGGTCGCACCCTCTATGGTTATCTTTTGTTCTACGCCAGGTTTGTTCTGGCCCGGCAGCCAGGCCTGGTAACTGTACTGCCCGTCATTCAACTTAAGGACAGTTTTGCCTTTGTCGTCTGTTTTGGCAAAAAAGGGCGTATCCACGACATAGATGTACCCTACCATAGAATCGTGAATGTTGCATCCCAAGGTCACCACCCCGGCCTGCTCAAACGGTACCGGATTAGTGGGTACGCCTGCATAAAGTTTCAATTCAAATTTTTTGGCAGGTGAAAAGGAATACACATGATGGCGGACAGTATCTTCATTGGGAAAATTAATGCTGGTCCCGGTTTGCACGATAGTCACTTTGGGATTGAACATCTTGTTCTTTTGTACAATCTTTCCAGCCGCATTCGGGTTGATAGCTGGTGTCTTGCCATCATAAAAAGCCACCACCGCATCAGCCACCGGCTTACCACCCGCGTCACTCACCAGCAGTGTTACCTCCGCCGCCAATGCCGATTGACACATGGCTATCAGCAGCATACTTGCACATCCAAGCCGAAACATCACACGCAACATCCACATTCCTTATATCAGGTGATTAATTAGTCACAACATCGCGCTTCATGGGCGCCAGTATCTTCAACAATTCGTTTTTCTCTTTGGTACCGACCCCGTTTACATCCAACCGTTCGCGCAACACCTCTACCATCAGCTCAAATTCGGCAGTAGTGATATGCAGGTCCGCATGGGAGTTCTTCATGGTTTCGCCTTCATACACGCATTCACCACCGGTTTTCACGCACAAAAAATTGGTCAGGCTTTCTTTGAGTGCCTTCATTTTTACGTCCTTAAACGAACGGCTGGTGCGCGGGTCTTTACTGACAATGTCCAGGGTCTGGTTGGAAACTCTGCTCAACATGGGCAAGCCACCAATGCGTTCAAACAAACTAGCCTCTGGCTTGGGTTGCGCGATACAACCGCACAAAAACAAGGCAATTGCCAAAACATAAAAACGCATTCCATTCTCCATTCCTTGGGTCGACTATCGCATACTACGTGAGCAGCCCTCCTGATGAAGCGTCAATCAACCAGCTTAATGCGGCTTTTTTTGGGCAATTGTTCTTATCGTGAAAATGAAACAATGCGATAACTAAAGTACCCACAATATTTTTATGCGACTCTTTACATCAAATTTGTCACGGCTGATGTCGGTGTTTGCCTTGGCCACACCTGCGCTCGTTACGCACGCGGGAGACCGCCTGTTAGCCACGGGCGGTGTCACCCAGATTGAAGGTGCCGCAGGCGGCGGCCTGATGCCATGGGCCGTGATCAGCGGCTACGGCACGGACAAGCAAATCGGTGGCTCACTGTTTTATACCCATGCTGCAACGCGGGGTGACTTCAAGCTTGATACCACAGGTGTTTCGCTGGGGTTCTTTAATCGCGTCGAAGTCAGCGCCAGCCAGGCACGTTTTGGCCTGAGTGATACCGTGCCAGGGGAGCAGATCCGCTTGAATACGCTAGGCATCAAACTGCGCGTATTGGGCGATGCCGTTTACGAACAGGATAGCTGGCTACCGCAGGTATCTGTCGGTGCGCAGTATAAATATAACGAAGACTTTAACTTTGTGCCTAAAGCACTGGGGGCCAGTGACCGCAGTGGGGTGGATTATTATGTCGCTACCAGCAAGCTATTTTTAGGCGCCATTAATGGCTATAACCTGTTGCTCAACGCTAACCTGCATGCCACCAAGGCCAACCAGTTTGGCATTCTAGGTTTCGGTGGTGACAAGCATGATAGCTACCGCATTCTGCCAGCCGTATCCGCAGCGGTCATGCTGTCAGATAATTGGCTGATTGGGACAGAGTTTCGAGATAAGCCAAATAACCTATCGGCCTATAAAGAAAACAGTGCCCACGATATTTTCATGACTTGGTTCCCGCACCGCAATGTGTCAATTACCGGCGCCTATGTCGACCTTGGCCGCATTGCCAACAAAGACAATCAAACCGGTTGGTATATCTCCGGCCAGATCAATTACTAAACTATTGTTAATGTGGTGAAGTCAGGCCACAATCTGCTTGTAACTTCTTATCCAGTTGCTTGAATTCAGCACCATTGCCAGTGGCAAATGCATAGGGATTGCTAGACAGATAGCGGTTGTATCTCACTTGGCGTGCTGTATATTTTTCTGCCAGACCATCAACATAACACTGACAGGCAGCAGGCGCTTTCACGCTGAGCGACTGCTGGCAATCCGCTGCTAGCACTTGCTTGTCAGCACCCGTCCATGGCTGGGCATCACTTTGGCCGTTAGCCCTGGCTTGGGTCAGCATGGCGTACATCAACTCAACACTGGCGCGCAACTTGCCTAAAGGCGCAGTTTGCAAGGTTTCCTGATGTTTCACTTGCAAACTAGCAACATCGACAATAAAGTCAGCGTCCAGGATGGGCTGCTCAGGAATCTGGTAGCCTTGTGCGGCCAGCATGATTTGCTTGGCAGGCTCTGCCTGCAATAGTGCTTGTGCTTCGGCAACATCGGCCGCAGGTACGCTCAATCGCCAATGCGCCTGACATGAAGCGGGTGTTTGTGTCGTCATTTGGCCCTGAATCAATTTGTCAGCCACGGCATCAGCAAACGCTGGCGGAATGCGCTGTAGCATGTACTGCATTTCCTTATCTGCCAATACATTCAACGCCTGTGCATCCAGACAAGCCGACACAGACAGGTGATAACACAATAAGCCTATCGTGGTAACGCAGTGCGCTAAACAAACCGTGTTTTTTTGCATATTCTCAGGCGCCGTCAATGATCTTTGCATTTGAGACTGCATGCCCGTAAAAAGTTTTGCAGCGAATATCAAATAAAAACGGGCGCCTAAGCGCCCGTTCATGTCATTAAGAACAAATTATTTGTTCATAACGTACATAGTTACTTCGAAGCCGAAACGCATTTCGGTAGCAGCTGGTTTAGTCCACATAGTCATTTCTCCTTGATCCTGATTTCGTTCTAGCGATTGCTATCAACGTGTGACCATATTAAAACTGCCCGGCGCGCTTGTCGTGATTAAACTACGCAACATGCATTCATGATTTTCATGAGTGTGGCCTGATATACCCCTTAAGCAAAGCGGGATTTGATATAGCGCAACAGCTTGCGTATGCCTTTGCGCCCCACTGTGCGCTTGAGCGACACTTTAAAGTCATAGACATAAAACGGCCATAAAAACTTTCCTTGCAATCTGCGCCCGGTCATCCCCAGATACATTTGCAAAAACTGTTTACGGCCATCCCAATGCAATTTATGTAGCGCCCGCGTCAAATCGGCCAGACGTTGCTTGATCATGGTCGCGGTGGGCGTTGCGTGCAGGCGCGCAGTGTCGATCAACACAAAGTGTAATTGCTCGCCCTGCCGCTGTACCAGGATATTGCCACCAGAAAAATCACGGAAATAAATACCGGAGTTGTGCATATGCAAACAGAAACGGGCAAAGGCGTGATACAGGGTTTCGGCAGCAATGCCTTGAAATTCAGTTTCACCATGTTTAAACGCCAGAAAGGCTTTTGAAATAGCAAAATCGTGTGGCACAAAAGCAGAGATATAAAAATTGCGGCGCAAGGTCGGGTCATTGGCATGCTCGATATAAGCGAGCGGCATCGCCGTCCCCACACCACGGCGCAATAACTCCATCGCCCCATTCCAGCTGCGCTTGGCTTTGCTCGGTTTATGTTTGTCCAGCCAGGTTTTGTGCCAATACATGCGTACCGGCTTTTTCACGGTCACTTGCTGCGTAGCGTCTCGCGGATCCGGCAGTGACCAGATGGCATTTCTGGCATGGCGCAAAGCCTCTGCTTTAGCAGGTGGCTGTAAGGCCTCGGGATGCCAGGCCTGCCACAACCGCTGTGCTTGTTCGGCATTCGCCGCCAGGATCATGCCACGCCAATCGCCCTCTTGAATCGGGAAATACTGTTGCCCTGCGATGTGTGCGTGAATCACGGCGCCATCCAACACTGGCCGTGTCGTACGCAATACAATCTGCTCGGCCTGTGGCCACACCAGGTAAAGCGGCGACTCTGTCACCATGGTGCGATCATGCACACGCTCACCATCGCGGTTGAATATCTGCGCTTGCTGCAAACTGTGCGGTGAATAAATCTGGTCCAGCAACGCACATTGGCCATTCACGGTCCAGGCAATATGCACGGCTTGCCCATGCTGTTGCAAGCGGTGAATTTCGAGACCATTACCAGTACTGACCGGCGCAATATACTGCGCGCCATTCAACCAGTAACTGACCATTTTAAAAGCAGCAAAACTCGGATTCTGCTGATAATCAGCCACCACGCCATCCGCTGACTTGTAATAAGCAACGCGCTCCAGCGCTGGGTAATCAGCATCCTTCAAGCCATCATCAATCAAGCCTTCACGATGGCAGACAAATGCTCCCCAGTTGGCATGCCGTAACGCGCCTGCTGCAGCGAGCAAGGTGAAATAACGTGTGACATAATCGGCCTGCTTCTGTGCGCCATCTGGAAAACGGCGCTTGATACGGTAAATCGCCCAAAATGCCACCGGTGACACCAGCGTAGGCACTCCGAGATCATCACCGATCTTTTGCAGTAACTTGGCCTTCTTAATCAGGTTGAATTTGAGGGCACGCGTCCACTTATGCTTGAGGATGCGGAAATCTGCCAGTTCAGGTTCGACCACGCGTTCCACAAACAGATTATTGCTATGCACATCCGGCAGCCGACGCCCTTCGCCCAAGGTCTTGAGCAGGCTGATGTTGTATAAGGGTTCAAAGTCCTGAATATTAGGGCCAACCACCACCACCTGATATTCCCTGGCCAGGTCGTAAGCGATTTGCCAGGCCGTCATAAAGCCGGGCATATCATAGCCTGCCCATTTTTTGCGATTGACTGTATTGCCTATCTCCAGCGCCGCGATGCCTGTCGCATAACTTTGCAGCAGCTCACTGACAAACTGCTTCCAGTTGGCCTGTGCCGCGTTGCTACGCATATTCCTGGCTGCCTCATAAGGCTGTACCGCATGTAGCGTTACCGAGAAATCCGCCGCCAGCAATCGTCGCAAGAAACGCTCCTGGAACGGTCGCGTATCATCATCACTGATATCCAGGCGCACGCGTTTAACGCCCAATGCTTGCAACTGCGCAAGCACGTAGTCATCAGTGGCAGGATCTGCATTGCTGGCAACACACAGGCCGATGAAATCATCAGGAATCGTGTGGTTAATGGTTGGCAGATGGCTGTTTTTAAGCCATAAGCCACCCGCGGCAATATATTTGAGGCCATCTATCATGACCTGGCGGGTGAGCATCGAAGGTTGTGCTTTATTCAAAACAACCCCTATTGCGGCAAGCGATAACGCTGCTCTTTATAGAGCAACGCCGGTAACAGGCTGTTGGCTAGCGCACGCTCGGCCAGGACCGCCCCATCAGCAGGCACGGCCGTATTTTGCAATTGCTTGCTGGCCGGATCGTAATGCCCAAACGCAGCAGGCTTGCCTTCACGCAGCACCACGACCTCATTCTCTGCTACCGTTGGCCCGATTTGCTGCATCCAGCCAAAATTGTAGTTATATTGCATTAAAGCGCGACCACGATAGTCAGCACTCACATTCGACAAGTCTTTGCCAGTCATTGGATGCTGCGCTTCTATGCCCATTAATGACAACACCGTCACCGGCAAGTCAATCTGGCTGGCAATCGCATCCACTGTTTTTGGCTGCACGGCCCCGCCCAGAATCAGGGCCGGAATATGGAAGTGCTCAATCGGCACCAGCGAATCGCCGCGCACGCGGATATCGTGGTCAGCCACGATCAGAAATACCGTGTCTTGCCAGTAAGGACTGGCTTTGGCCTTTTTAATAAATTCACCAATCGCATAATCAGCATATTTCACTGCATTATTGTCAGTCGCTTTCGGTTGCTCATACAACTCAATGCGGCCATCAGGGAATTCAAATGGCGCGTGGTTAGAAGAGCTGAATGCAAGCGTAAAAAATGGCTTACCGCTGGCATGATGCGCCATGAGCTGCTCGTGGGTTTTATTCAGCAAATCCTCATCTGACGCGCCCCAGCTGGCGACAAACACCGGGTTCTTGAAATCCGGCTGGTCGGTGATTTGCTGAAAACCATTACCCATGAAAAAACTGCGCATATTGTCGAAGTGCGACTCGCCACCGTAAATAAACTCAGTCAGGTAGCCACGCTTGGACAATAACGATGCCAGCGTAAAAAAGTTTTTCTGGCTTAAATCCAGCTTCACTGTGCTATCTGACGGTGTCGGCTGAAAGCCAGTCACCACTGCTTCAATACCGCGTACTGAGCGCGTACCGGTCGCATACAAATGGGTGAACCAGATACCATCGTTCTTGAGCTTTTCCAGGTTGGGCGTCACCGGCTTACCGCCGAGCGATTCAACAAAACCCGCACCCAGACTTTCTTGCAGCAAAATGACCAGGTTCAACGGTTTGTCGCGCTTGACGCTAGGCACCAGTGTCGTCAGCGTAGGAATATCCGCTTCTTGTGCACCAGTCAGCGCAAAGATTTTTTCACGCGGCAGCTTGCCATAAATCGCACTTGATTTCGCTTCGTGCTGCAGACTATAAGCGGCATAAAACACCGAGTAGGTAGAATTCAGAATCAGGCTGTTGACCATGCTGTCTTGCGTAATGGCAAACAGGGCCGGATTGGCCGGGCGATGCGTCAGTGATGAGCGTATCCCCAATACCGTCAGCACCAATACCAATGGCCACACCAGCCACACGGCTGGGCTTGCCCACTTGGCCTCAGCCTGACGCCATGGGTTAAGCAGCTTGGCCACAGCGGCAAAAGCAATGATCGTCATCACCAGGCCAAATATCAGCTCGGTTTTAAAACCCTGCCACAACATGCCAAACACTTCGTGCGGATATTTGAGGTATTCGACAAAAATACGGTTAGGACGCACATCGTATTCGAGGATAAAGCCAGGCGTGGCAGCTTCGAGAAACACCAGTAACACCAGTGACAGCAATACCCACCAGTAGGTGAATCCGCGCCATACCTTGAATAGTTTGCGTGTGGCTAATATGGGCGAGAGCAATACAGGAATAATGGCCAGCAAACCCAGCTGGATCACATCGACGCGTACGCCTTGCAGCAGAATCTGGCACAGCTCGCCAGTGGCCTGCACGCGCTCCCACTTCCAGGCCACCAGGCCCAGACGCGTGAGTGAAAGCAAGACCAGCCCACTGATCAACATGACAATGAGCGGCGCATATGGGCCAAACCAATGGCCGATTGCCCAGAGTTTTGAAGAAGAACGTGGTTTGCCGAAATAACTGGATTGCATGTTTGCTTAATCAGATGGGATTCAAGCGTGTGATTATAACGGGTTATTCGCGATTGTTCGCGCAGGGCCTAAGCTACTCGGGCAAAACAGACTTCTTGCGCAAGTCGAGATACACCGCGGACAACAATCCTACCGGAATCACAAACCCGACCAGCAGCGGTACCAGGTCAACCAGCATATCGACAATACCGGTCTGGCCAGTCAATAAACTCCATGCTTTTGCCAGTAGAGGAATCACTGTAAACAATAAAGTGGGGATTAAAAACCAGATTGTACTGGTCGCCCCGCGCTTCGCCAAACGTGCACAAAGATAAGACACCACAGCCACAATCACCGCCGCCCCTGCGCCCCACACGGCGCCTGCCACAATGGTGATCCAGCTACCTACCTGGTAGAGCAATAAACAAATGATCGCGGTCAAAATCAGTTTCCGTTGGCTAGCCAATGACATAAAGCGCTTCTTTTGATTGAGTTAAAGCTAAGACAGGCTTTCATTATAAAGGTGCAGACGATGCCATGGCATTGCAGAAAAATGGGATTGCCTAAGCAATCCCGTGATACTCGTCACCTTAATTGGTCGTCGCTGGCGGTGCTGCTTCATATTCTGTCGGTTGCACAGGATTTCCGTGCGTCGTCCCGGCTTTTTCGTCTTTATTCCTCAGCACTTTGTTTTTGTGCCTTTTCATGGGTCGATCGGCCGAGCCCTTGTCCGTGCGTTGGGCCTGGTCTTTAATCTGAGGGCTCTCCGAATTACCCAGGTTGCTAGCATCATTAGGCACTCCATCTTGACTGCTACCAATAGGCCCTTTGTCTGTCCGGCTTTGCTGCCGGTCGACTTGCGGGCTTTTAGACGTTCCCAATGTTGCACCGTCATCTTTGCTTTCAGCCGCATAAGAAGACATGATTGAAATCACAGAAACCAACAATGCAATCAGTAATTTGTTCATTTTTTGTCCTTAAATAAAAAATGTGGTTTGGCATTTTTATTTAAAAGGGAATCATGAATCCTGCTTATCCGTGCTTTGCTTATTTTGCTGTAGGAAGAGCGCGCCTTAGCAAGTGCCTCAGTCCTTTCAGCAATACCCAGGCGAGCCCAATCACACTGATTAAAAACAGAATCGCTGGTATCGGCAATAATGCAGGCGTCTCTGGCTGGTGCGCCAGCCCCTCTTTTAACGGCTCAGGCAAGGGGTTTGGCGTGACCGGGATAATTTGCCACTGGTTTCTGTCCGCCGGAGCTTGTTGCAAGTATTGCGCAAAGCTATACACAGGTGCCAACCCATATGCCCGACTGGATGGAATTTGCGGGATACGTACAAAATAAATAGCTTCAAGCTGCCCTGGCATAGCTTGCATAGCACCAGAGCGCAAGGTTGATTGATTGCCCGTTTGGGCGATTTTAAGCAAATCGCTGCCTATCGCATCAAACGCCACGGCCGGAAACAGCCTGGTCATTTCTGTGTTGAGATAATCATAAATGGCACGGCCTTTTTGCAAGCTGCGCTCAGTCGCCGCCACATACCAGTAAGCGGCGCTGGCTTTGAGCAGGCTTTCGACACCACGTTTTGGCACTTGCCAGCCCAACTGACGCAGCGTATCAATGCTGATGCCAGCGCAGTTTTCCAACGCGTGGTCATAGACAAAGTCGTTGCGGTAAAAATGCTGGAACACCCGGTTATTCAGTGCTTGTACCTGTTTGGGAGTCTCCGGCTGGCTAAACACTGCCACCAGCATATAAGACGGGCGGTAAAATGCCTGGCCGCTATTGAGGTCGCCCATGTATTTATCAAACGGCGTCACGCCGGCGATAATGCCCTTCTCACTATTGCTGGCCAGGTTGTAATAATTGTTCACCAGCCAAGCAGCATACTCACCGTCAGCGCCCACAACGCCAGTGGCCAGCGCAAAATGACCACCATGCGCTTCATCGTCATCTCCTTGCGCACCATTGAGTAAAATACCAAGGGCGGCTTTGCCGGGCGACTGTTGCGCGATGCCAGGCGATTTTTCCCATAACAAGCGGCTTTGGTAAGGGCTGCGTGCGCCACCATTGGCAAACTGTACCAGTGATTGCAGGCTTTCTCCTGACTGCAAAGGCTGTGTACCAGCAGTGAGATTGAGTTTAAAGGGTTGCGGCCAGACGGTGCGTGCCACCAGCGTTTGTCCCTCCAATTCACCACGGATCGACAGTGGCTGTCGGCTGAGATAGCGGCTGGTTTCGGCATTCCAATAAGAACGATTACTAACGATCTTAGGCACCAATTTAAAACCAAATCGATCCCCTTTTAGGCTAGTGACTGCAGTTGCCTCAGCGTTTAAGGTCAGTGCCGTCCAGTGCTGCCTGGCACCCGTCCACACCAAGGCGGGCAATGCATCCGGGTTTAATGCTTGTGTATCTTCAACGCCACGTTTGCTGGCATCAAAGCTGACCACCGGCGCACCACTTTGCGGCAAGGCAAAAGTTTCATGACGAAAATACCATAAGGCTTGTGGTGACGCCTGGCATTGCTGGCAATCCCCCTCAACCGTTTGAAATTGGTTTTGTGTATATAAGCCCAATTGATCGCCTCCAGGCTCACTACAGGCAAGCGACGAAACCAAACCTAACCCCACGCCCACGATACGACGCATGCTTATCCTCTCAAGCCACACAGGTAAGCACGCACGGTATGCCAATATTCCGGCTGGCGAAAACACAGATAAATGGCGACCAGCACATTGACCGCTGCCGTGATGGCAAACAATTGCGGAATACTGATACCCATACCAAACAGCAACACCGAGAAACCAGCCGAAAGCACCATAAACAAGGCATTCATAATATTGTTAGCCGCAATCACGCGTGACTGATAGCCCGCTTCAGCGCGGCTTTGCAGCAATACATACAGTGGCACAATATAGAGGCCACCACTCACGCCAAGCAATGCCACATCGAGCAACATGCGCCAATCATCCATCCCGGCCAGTGCATGCAAAGTCAGTGCTGGATTGGCTAATAACTGTTGCTGAATACTGCTGGCAGTGTTGGCAAAATCCCAGGCGAATAATGACATGCCTGCCGCACCCAGCATGACCAGGCCCAACTCCTGTTTGCCCTTGGAGAGCTTTTCGCACCAGACCGAGCCCACACCCACGCCGACCGAGAAAATCGATAACAGGCTAATAAAGTCGCGCTCACTGCCCTGCAACACATTTTTCGCCAGGTTAGGAAACTGTGCCAGCAAGGTCGCCCCAAAAAACCAGAACCAGGAGATGGCGACAATCGCCACCCACAACGTTTGCTGCGCCCAAAACGTGCGCACATTTTTGATGGTTTCGGTGATCGGGTTCCAGTTAATGGTGATTGCAGGCACAGGGGCCGGTGACAACGGAATGCCGCGGCTCAAGTGATAGCCAGAGATGGCTATCAGCAACACACTCAAACTGGTAAACAAGGCATGCTGCTCCAGACTACCTAACCAGGCACCCAATACTTGCCCCAGCAAAATAGCCACAAAGCTACCCATTTCAACCAGGCCATTACCGGCAGTAAGCTCCGTAGGCTGTAAATGCTGCGGCAAATAAGAGTATTTCACCGGGCCAAACAAGGTGGAATGCACGCCCATTAAAAATAGTGCCAGCGCTAGCATCAACAAGCTGCGACTTAAAAAGCCGATACTGGCAAACAGCATGATACAAATCTCCAGCACCTTCACCAGCCGGATAATCTGTGACTTTTCATATTTGTCCGCCAATTGCCCGGCCGAGGCTGAGAACAGGAAAAACGGTAAAATAAACAGGCCAGGCAACAAAGTGGCCAATGTTGCGCCATCTAATGTGGTCAGGCTGGACGTGTTAAAAGCCACCTGGGTAATCAATGCGGTTTTAAATACATTGTCATTAAACGCACCTAACCCTTGTGTCCAGAAAAAGGGGCCAAAGCGTTGCTGGCTGAGTAAGTTGAATGGATTGGTCATGCTGCTTGCTCCGCCATTTGTTTCAAAGTGACATAATCGGTTTTACCGGTACCCAATACCGGGATGTGCTCAACCACGATCAATTTACGTGCAATGGCAATTTCGGGCGAGCCCAGGTTTTTGGCGACAATTTGCAAGTCTTCGCGCTTCAGTTTGGCATCGGTGGTGAAGAGCACAATGCTTTCGCCACGGCTGGCATCTGCCACGGTAGTAGCTGCATGCTGCTGCTCGGGTGCAGCGGTGTTGGCAATCTTTTCAACGACTTCCAGTGAGACCATCTCACCAGCCACTTTGGCAAAACGCTTCACCCGACCTTTGATATGGATAAAGCCTTCAGCATCCACTTCAACGACATCGCCCGTTTCATACCAGCCATCTTTCGGCGCGACCAGCACACCCGGGTTGTCGTATAAATAGTAGCCTTGCATGATGTTGTCGCCTTTTACCGTCAACAAGCCGCCTTTTTCTATGCCGGGCACCGGGCTAAGCTTGTATTGAATCCCAGGAAAGAATTGGCCGACACTGCCGTTGCGGTTGGCCATGGGCGTATTGGCAGCGACCACGGGCGCGCATTCGGTGGTGCCATAACCTTCAAGAATGCGGATGCCAAATTTTTCATGGTAAATCTTGCGCACTTCTTCGTTGAGCTTTTCTGCCCCGGCAAACACCACGCGCAATTTATAAAAGTCATACGGGTGGGCATATTTGGCGTAATTGCCCAAAAAGGTGCTGGTGGAGAAAAACACTGTGCACCCTTTGTCATAAATCACTTCCGGGATTAACTTGTATTGCAGTGGTGATGGAAACAGCAACAGCGGGATACCGTTGAGTAAAGGTAGCAGCGCGCCGGTAAAACCAAAGGCGTGAAACAGCGGCAAGGCCATCATGAATTTATCAGCCGGGCTGAAGTCCAGTGTCGCCAAAATCTGGTGCGTGTTAGCCAAGATACTTTTATGGCTATGCACCACACCCTTGGGTTTACCCTCAGAACCGGAGGTAAATAAAATCACCGCCGTATCCTCTGCGGTCACCGGCTCCATCGCTGCGCGCGGGTAAAGCAAGGCGTAACCCATGAGCCAGGCACGGTCCAACATGCCAAACTGGGCACGTAGGTCTTCAAGGTAGACAATATTCAAATCGCTCATTTGGGCGACCGTTTCTTCCAGCTTGGCCGCTTCAATAAACTTGCGCGAACTGATGACCGTTCGGATATTTGCGGCGATACAGGCATTGCGCATGCCATCCGCACCGGCTGTGTAATTGAGCATGGCAGGGATTCTTTTAAAGGCACTCATCCCCAGCACCAACGCCAACGTGTTGGTGATATTAGGCATCAACACCCCGACCGCTTCGCCAGGCTGGCTCACCTTGGTGGCAATCCGACCCAGCGCCAGGCTACGCTTGAGCACCTCCTGATAGGTGTCCTCAACCTGGTTCATATCCTCGATGATGCGTGTCTTGGCACCGTATTTATCCATGGTGTCGAGAAAAGCTTCAAACAGGCTTTTGCTTTGCTGGGTTTTAAACAGCATATGCTGCATGATGCTACGCATGGCTTCACCGGCAATGCGGCGACGCTGCTTGGCAGTGAGTGGCGCATGATGCCCATGTTGCTCAATACGGATCTCTGTCGGCGGCAAGATTTTCAGGGTCACGCGTGGTAACAACTTGCGCGGATGCACATCCGACAAACGGCCAAAATAAGATTGGGCGGCACCTTCGACGCGCACCGGCAAGATTTTGACGCCCGTTTTAGCCGCCACAAAACCGGGGCCGTCATACACCTTCATCAAGGCGCCCGTCAGGGTAATCCGGCCTTCAGGAAAGATCACTACATTTTCGCCCGCATTCAGGCGCTGCACCACTTTCTTCATCGCCAGAGGGCTGGCCGGATCAACAGACAAATGTGGTGTCAGTTTCAACCACCAGCGGAAAAAAATGTTCTTCAACACGCCGGTATGCACGACAAAGGTCGCGCGCTTGGGCAAAAACAAGCCTAGCAACAAACCATCCAGAAAAGACTCATGGTTGGCAATAATCAACAATCTGTCTTCCTGCGGCACATTCTCCAGCCCGGTGACACGCACTCGGAACAACAGACGACACACACCCCTTAATACACTGACCAACATGGTTTGCTCCCGGTTAAATTCTTTTTATATTTCGTCTTTAATATAGTCCAGCACGTTTTGTAGTGCCTGCTGCATGAATGGCTGATTGACCCAAAAATAAACTTCGCGGCCAATTTTTTCACTCTGCAAGGCACCGCCTCGTTCGAGTACTTTTAAATGATGTGTCACTGCGGTACGACTCAACTGCGAGCCCTCCACAATTTGCAGAATGGTGAGCCGCTCGTTTTTTTCGAACGATAGCAAAATCCGTTGCCGATGGGCATCACCCAATGCAACAAATAGCTCAGAAATGGCATTCCAGGGTTCTGGAACTTGGGTCACTGTTTTCATATAACCAAATAATTAGTTATTTAGTTTGTTTTGTCAAGCACCATCATACAATTCTGTTTTGGCCATGGACTAGTCTGCGCTTCACCAAAGCATCATCCAACCTTGGCGCACGCCCTATTACACTGCAATGCCGCATGTAAAGGAGTGTGAGATGTTACGCCTGTCAGTATTGTCCTGTTTGCTTGTCTGTTTGCCGTTGGCGAGTCACGCCAGTGCAGAAATCAGCCTGGCAAGCACGAGTTGCTCCGGCGACCTGTCGCTGTCAGCAGGCAGTGGGATCTCATTAGCCTGTACTGGGGACCTAAGCCTGGATGGTGGGTGGCTAAAGTCTGACAGCCTGATCTCACTGTTCGCCGGTGGAGACCTGACACTGAACAACCTCAGCCTGTACGCGCAGGAAATCACTTTATCAAACTTGACCGGCACCCTGACAATAGGCAGCAACGTCCTACTCGACATCACGCACGCGCCCGCAGTCGCCAGCGGCGCTATCAATATCAGCAGCGGCTTGCCCAAGCCGGTTATCGCGTGGCAAAGTTTTGATATTGGTTTGAATCCCGGCGCGATCATCACAGTGGGTACGGGTAACGCAAGTGTGATAAATCGCGTCATGGGTCATAGACCCGACTTGGCCGGCAGCTTGTCTCTCACATCCGCACAGAGCCAGTTATCACTCAATGCATCACGGCTAAACCTTATCAATAGCGCAGGCATTCATGTATCTGCGGTGCCTGAGCCTGATAGTTACATGCTGCTGCTGACAGGCCTGGGGCTTATGGCTTGCAGGCGCAAAACCAAACAGACATCAAGCAATTAACCAACGATAGGTGAAAGATGGGTTTGCAGCAGACTGAGCATGGCGACATCGCCAGACTGGTCTGCGCTGAATGCGGTCAAACCGGATGCACGCGCCTGCTCGGCAATGCGGGCATGGTTGACGAATAAAGGAGTGGATTTTAACCAGTCAGCGTTGCCTCCCAGCGTCAGCAAAAAACGCAAGGCTTCGGTGCTAGTGACAACAATGCCATGTAATTGGCCTTGAGCATAAGCTTGTTGCAATCGTTGGGCGCTGCTTTGCGGATTCACGCGGCGATAGCATTCACCAAACACCACTTCAGCGCCGCGCTGCTTCAGGGTATCCGCCAGCAATTCACGCCCACCGATGCCACGCACAATCAGCACCCGCTGCCCTTGCATGTACTGCAATTCAGGCAGCGCCAGCAAAGCTTCGCTATCAAAGCGCTCACTTGGTGTCAGCACCTCTGCAACACCATAGCTTTGCAAACTGGCAGCGGTGGTTGGGCCGATAGCAGCAAATTTGAGCGATGGCGAAATACCTGCCTGTTGCAGCAAAGGCATGCCATGCTGCACGGCATTTGTACTGATAAACACAGCCCAATCAAACTGGCTAAGCGGCGTGACCGCCGCATGAAACGCGCTCAGGTCTTCCAAGCCTTTGATATCAAGCAAGGGAAAAGAAATGACTGCACCGCCCGCACCGATGATCGCCGCAGTGAGCTTGGTGGCTTGCTCGGCTGGACGCGTCACCGCGATATGCACCCCGGCCAAGGAGAGTGTCATTTGACGCCGTCCAGCGTCGCCAGGATTTTATCGGCACCGCGTGAGACCAGTTGCAGCGCCAATTGCTGGCCGAGTTTTTCTGCATCTGCCGCATTGCCGGTCACGGTTTCCTTCAGCATCTGCTTGCCATCAACGCTGGCGACAAAGCCTTGCATGGTGATGGTGTCGCCCTGCTTGGTGGCATAAGCGCCCAGTGGCACGGTGCAGCTGCCTGCCAATGCGCGGCTAAAGCCACGCTCGGCCAGCACGCACAGCTCAGTGTCTTGGTGGTTTAGCGGCGCCAGAATGGCTCTCAAATCAGTGCGTGCAGCATTGATTTCTATGCCTAAGGCACCTTGGCCGACGGCAGGAATACTGTCTGCCGGATCGATAAAACCTTTGATGCGGTCACCTAACTCCAGGCGGATCAGCCCGGCCGCCGCCAGAATAATCGCCGCATATTGGCCTTCATCCAGCTTACGTAAGCGGGTTTGCACATTACCACGCAAAGATTCGATTTTGAGCGTAGGGAAACGCGCCTGTATCTGGCTTTGACGGCGTAGGCTGGAGGTCCCCACCACGCTGCCATCAGGCAGATCTTCCAGGCTGGCATAGTCGTTAGAGACAAACGCATCGCGCGGATCTTCACGCTCACCGGTGGCCGTCAACACAAAGCCCTCGGGCAAATGCATAGGCACATCTTTCATACTGTGCACAGCCAGATCCGCACGGCCATCGGCCAATGCATTTTCAAGCTCTTTGACGAATAAACCCTTGCCACCGATACGCGACAACGGGGAATCCAGAATCTGGTCGCCGGTGGTGGTCATGCCTAAAATGCTGACGTCACATTGTGGATATAAGGCCTGTAACCTGGCCTGGATATGCTTGGCCTGCCACATGGCGAGTGCGCTTTCGCGCGAGGCAATGACTAGCTTGGCTGGAGGATGAAATGTACTCACAACGATGTTACCTATGATGGATTTAGCGTGCTATTTTAACACGGCATCGGCAGACTTCTGCGCCCCTTACGTGCCAGGCTAAGACGCACCTTTACATGAACCTTTTGTTCGCCAAGGCAGTCGGATTGAGTTATGCTGATGCCTGCATAGCAACCCGAAGTGGCTAGAAAAGTCGCTATTCAATGATAAAAATGGAGGACTATCCATGCAATACCAACTTGAAATTTTTCTTTCTTCTCTCAATCAATTCTGGGTCGAATTGGTCCATTTTGTACCCAAATTACTCGCTGCCATGGTCATTCTGTTTTTTGGCTGGCTGGTCGCCAAAGCAGTCAGATTAGGCGTAAAACGCATTCTTGAGATTTCACACTTTGATACTTTTGCGCAAAAATCCGGCCTCGAAGCCTTTATGCGCAGTGCCAATTATAAAGTTACCTTAAGTGGCATTATCAGCCAGGTCATCTATTGGCTGGTGATTCTGCTATTTGTCATCACCGGTGCCAACTCACTAGGCCTGACAGAGGTCGCTTCATTACTCAAAGAGCTAGCCAGTTACCTGCCGCATATTATCGTGGCGATTCTGGTGGTCATTTTCGGCACCCTGTTTGCACGCTTTATCAACCGCCTGGTGTTTGCCTGGCTGCATAGCATCAAGTTTGAGCAAGCGCTGATCATTAGCACGTCCGCTGAATATTGCATCCAGATTCTGGCGATTTTCATTGCCCTGGAACAACTGGGCATTGGCATGCAATTGATTCACTCACTGTTTGTGATTGTATTTGGTGCCGTGTTCCTGGCGCTGGCGATTGCCTTTGGCCTCGGTGGCCGCGATTGGGCTGCCAAAGTTATTGATCAGGCACAGAAGAAGAAATAATGAAAAAAGGCCACCGTCAGGTGGCCTTAATCACATGTTGGTGACGTCGGCTAACAAGCAATGTCTCCGGAATGCCCTTGATTAACACCACCCACGCCGTTTCTCCAGCCTCTTCGCCTTCCGAAATCCTTTGCTTTTCAAACCCGCTGATGGCCGCACGTGCAACCAGTGCATTACGGTGTATGCGTACAAACTGCGCCGCGTAAATTTGCTCCAGCTGGTTCAATGAGGTTTCGAGCAAGTAACTTTTGTCACGCGTGCGTACCGTCACATATTTCAACTCAGCCCGCAAATAGAGCACGTCTGCGATGGCTACCAGTAACACTTTGCCACGCTCGTGGATGCTAAGGTGGTCATGCGTTTCCTGCAATGGCCGCAAAGCCTGTGACTGCGCGGCTTGTAGTGGCTGCGCTTTGGCTAGTGCGGCGGCCAGGCGCTCACTGCGTATCGGCTTGAGCAGATAGTCAATGGCATTGAGCTCAAATGCCTGCACGGCATAATGGTCATAAGCCGTGGTAAAAATGAGCTTGGGTGGCTGTGACAAACCACGCAGGTGTTGCGCCAACTCAATGCCATCCATCATCGGCATACGGATATCCACCAGCACAATATCTACCGATGCCTCTTGCAATATGCTGATTGCCTCGACGCCATTGGCGGCCTCTCCTGCTATCTCATAGCCACCGACATCCCCCACTAAATCACGTAGCCGCTGCCTGGCCAGTGGCTCATCATCGACGATTAGCAAACGTTGACTAGCCATGCATCACCTCGGACAACGGCCGTGTTGGAATCACTATTTCGACGATATAACGCTGATCTGCTTCGTATTGGCGCAACTGTGCTTCCAGGTCGTAGTGCAAACGCAAGCGCTCACGGATATTTTTGAGCGCCATTTTATTGCCGCCAGATTTATCACTGCGTGGCGGCAAAGGATTACTGATACGCAACAGCAAACTCTTGCCGCTGGGCTTAATTTCAATATGCACCACACCGCCTTGCGACTGCGGCTCTATACCGTGATATACGGCGTTTTCGAGCAAAGGCTGCAAAATCAGTGGCGGAATCATGACTTCCGGTGGAATATCCTCTAATTGCCAGTCGCATTGCAGTCGTTCATCCAGTCGCAGCTTTTCAATATTCAGATATTGCTGGCACAAGGTGATTTCTTGCGACAAAGGCACCAGGTCACGGTTATCCGCCATTAGCACACGAAACAGCTCCGCCATATCTTCCAGCGCAGTCTCCGCGCGCTGCGGCTGGCTGCGGATCAAAGATAGTGCAGCATTCAGGCTATTGAACAGGAAATGGGGGCGGATACGTGCCTGCAAAGCCTGCAAACGGGCCTCGGCAATGGCGGGCGAATAAGCCCGCTGTAACAGATCGAGATAATATAAACACACCAGCACATCGGCCACACACAGCAGCATCACCTGCCAATATTGTGCGGATGTGAATGGCAAGACCCAGCGCTGGTATCCATAGGCAGACAAAGCGGTGATGCCAATAGCCAGCAAAAAGATCACCATCAACGCCAGGCGGTAAGGCCAGCGGTTGATCACAGGATACGCCAACGTGAGGGCGCCCATCACCAGCAGCAGTGGCGGCAGCCACTGGCTGCCAATCTGCGCCAGGTCATTTAGCCATGACGATACGCTCCAACCCGACTGGCCGTCATAGACCGTGAGCAATGCCAGCAAACACAGATGCAGCAACAGTACACGTAAGTGTATGCCCAGATTGCGGAAATTCGGGATGCGGCTACTTTTACGCACGGCGTGATGTTCGTTTATAATGTCGTGCCAGCATCATAAGTATTAAGTGCCACGGGCGCAAGCCGCGACCAGTGGGCAATTTTCAAGGTTTAATTTGAAGGTGCAAATTTTGGCAGAAAGAATTTTGCTTTGACAACTCAGCAACCCAACACACAATCTTCGCTACACCAAAAAGACCAGGCCTGGTCTGGCCGCTTTAACGAGCCAGTCGCCGAACTGGTTAAACGCTATACCGCCTCCGTCGATTTCGACAAACGCCTGGCTGCATTCGACATTCAAGGCTCGATTGCCCACGCCACCATGCTGGGCACGCAAGGCATTATTTCGGCGCAAGATGTAGAAGATATCAAACGTGGATTGGGTGAGATTCTGGCGGAGATTACAGCGGGCCAGTTTGAGTGGCTGCTGGACCTGGAAGATGTACACCTCAACATTGAAAGACGCCTGACCGAGAAAATCGGCGATGCTGGCAAACGCTTGCATACCGGCCGCTCACGTAACGACCAGGTCGCGACAGATGTGCGCCTGTGGCTGCGCAGCGTGGTCGACGACGCCATCGCCGGTATCCGCGCGCTGCAAACCTCGTTGCTGGATTTGGCCGAACAAAATGCCGCCACCATCATGCCCGGCTTTACCCACTTGCAAGTGGCGCAACCAGTGACCTTTGGTCACCACCTGATGGCCTATTTTGAAATGCTCAACCGCGATGCCGAGCGTTTTGCTGATGCGCGCAAACGCATCAATCGTTTGCCATTGGGCGCTGCTGCACTGGCGGGCACCAGCTACCCAATCAAACGTGAATTAGTAGCAGAATTACTAGGTTTCGACAGCGTCTGCCAGAACTCGCTGGATGCCGTCTCCGACCGTGACTTTGCCATTGAATTTAATGCAGCGGCATCCTTGCTGATGATGCATTTGTCGCGCTTTTCTGAAGAACTGATTTTATGGATGAGTCCGCGATTCGGTTTTATTGATATTGCCGACCGTTTCTGTACCGGCTCCTCCATCATGCCACAAAAGAAAAACCCGGACGTACCAGAGCTAGTGCGCGGTAAAACCGGCCGTGTCTATGGACATTTGATCGGCTTGCTGACCCTGATGAAAGGCCAGCCACTGGCTTATAACAAAGACAACCAGGAAGACAAAGAGCCACTGTTCGACGTGGCTGACACCTTGCTGGTGACCTTGCAGATTTATGCCGACATGCTGCGCGGCATCACCGTCAAAGCCGACAATATGCGCCAGGCGGCCTTGGAAGGCTTTGCCACAGCCACCGACCTCGCCGACTACCTGGTGAAAAAAGGCATGCCGTTCCGTGATGCGCACGAAGTGGTCGCCCACGCCGTCAAAGCAGGCGTGGAATCAGGCCGTGACCTGGCCGAATTCAGCCTGGCTGAGTTACAAGCCTTCAGTAGCACCATCAGCGACGACGTATTTGAAGTGCTGACGCTAGAAGGCTCCGTCGCCAGCCGCAACCACACCGGCGGCACCGCGCCCGAACAAGTGCGCCGCGCCATCGCCCAAGCCAGGCAGCAATTAGGACACTGATGCCCCACCGCCATCATCCACCGAGTAAGTGCAAATCACACCCGGTAATGATGGGGCTGGTGTTAGCCATCAGCCTATTAGCGACCCAGCCCACGCAAGCAGCGCTTGGCATAGCTAACCCCAAGCACGAACAGGCCATGCTGTGGCCGCTGTTGCCGGGTGAAAGCGTCAACAGCCTGGCCGCCAAGCTTTACCCACAAAGCCCGGTACTGCAACAGCGCTTTGTGCAGCAATCCATCACCCTCAGTCGGGGCCGCGGCATTCTGCTCCGCCCGGATGAGCGCAGTGAAACCGCACAACTCATTGCCGTGCCCAACGCGCAAACCTTGCACACCCTCACCCACCGTATTAAAAAAGCCGATGAAGTCGACACCGACGCATTTGTCACACCGGGGCTGGTGATGAGTGTGCAACTCACACAAGCATCGCAGCAAAACGCGACCGGGTGGCATTTGCCCAAACCGGTCCTGCCAGAAGGACTCGCGTTAAAAGGGTATTCTTTTTCTGTGTCGAATTTGACCGAGCGAATTGCAGCCGCAAAGTCACATATTGTGGAAACATATCAGGCAAATGCACGGGCGATTGCGCGGACGCCAGTGAAGAAGCTTTATCAAACACCGCAATTGGCGGTGATTGTGGCGAGTGCGATCTTGTTGCTGGTGTTGAGTTTGGTTTGGGGTGTTTTGGAAGAGTGGCAGTCTAAAAAGTAATTTTTATAGATACTCGTCACTTATGTTTTCGCCTTTAGGCGAGTCACTTTCTGATGCTTGCCCCTCAGAAAGTAACCAAAGAGGANNTCCGCAGTGGCTTGCGTTTTGTGCAAGCAGCCAGGGCGAGTTTCGATGGCCGCCCGACAAGCCGAGTAGCACAGGAATCAAGTGGAAGCTGGGGTGCATTTCTTTTGGTTACTTGTTCTTTGTGCAAGCAAAGAAAAGTAACTCGCCTAGATGGCGAAAAGCAACCTTACCTAATCAGCAAAAACACTGATTAAGGCAAAAACATCCCCAATAACTCATTCAAAAACCGTTGCCCTTTTAACGTCGGCGCAATCACGCCACTCGTTTGCGCCAACAATCTCTGCTGCTGTGCTTCCTGCAAAGTAGCTTGGATACTCCGTAACGGTAATCCCGTGCGCTGCTGAAACAAATCCGCTTCCACACCATCCACCAGCCGTAACGCATTCATCATAAATTCAAACGCCAAATCCTCGCGGCCAATCTGCCACTCACTATCGACCATCTGGCCTTTGGCCACACTCTCCAAATATTTCTTAGGATGCTTGTGTCGACTCTGGCGGATAATTTTGTCGTGAAAACTCAGTTTGGAATGCGCACCAGCGCCTATGCCCAAATAATCCCCAAACGTCCAGTAGTTAAGGTTGTGCTGACACTGCTGACCAGGCTGTGAAAAACCAGAAGTTTCATAATGTTGATACCCATGACTGGCAAGAACCTTCTCAATTTCTTCCTGCATGGTGGCGCTGGTATCGTCATCCGGCAAACTCGGTGGCGTACGGTGAAACGGCGTATTGGGCTCCAGCGTCAGGTGATAAAACGACAAATGCGCTGGTTTGAGTCGGCAAGCCGTTTCGGCATCTTTCAATGCATCTTCCAGGCTTTGCTCCGGCAATGCATACATCACATCCAGATTCACCTGATCAAAGGTATTTAACGCCAATTCTGCCGCTGCCAGTGCTTGTTCGCGATCATGAATACGCCCTAGCGCTTTAAGATATTGCGGCTGAAAACTCTGGATGCCCAGCGAAATCCTGTTCACACCGGCCTGGCGATAGCCTTGAAAATTAGCGATATCCACCGTACCCGGGTTGGCCTCCAGCGTGACTTCGGCACCATACTCCAGAGGCGTCAGCATACGTACATGGCTCAAAATCTTATCAATCGCTTCAGCAGAGAAAATGCTGGGCGTGCCACCACCAAAAAACACACTACGGATTTTTCGCCCCCACACCAATGGCGTGGCCTGCTCGAGGTCAGCAATCAATGCATCCACATAAGCAGTCTCTGGGATTTCCTGGCGAGCCTCATGCGAATTAAAGTCGCAATAAGGGCATTTTCGTACACACCAGGGAATATGAATATAAAGTGAAAGCGGTGGTGGATTAGTGAGGCCGCTGAGCGTGACATCACCTTGCAGAGGTGCTTCACTCAAACTATTGGCAGGGTAAATCGGGATCATGCTGACATTTTAACTCGGAACCTTCCCGTTGAAGTCTAACGATCCCTCGATCGGGGTTGATTAAGTCATTTCTTCTAAAACTAACAAAAACGCATCCCCATACTTCTGCAATTTCGCCTGCCCTATCCCGCTAATTTGCCCCATTTCATCTAATGTCTGCGGCTTGCGGTTATGAATCTCCAGCAAAGTACTATCGTGAAAAATAACATACGGTGGCACGCCCTGCTCTCTTGCCAGTTCCAACCGTTTGGCTTTAAGGGCTTGCCAGAGCGGATCGTCATTGGCACCCGCGAAGGCTTCTTTGGCACGGGCGCTGCGCTCGGCTTTGCTCATGCGCTTTTCGGGTTCGGCGTCGCGGCGTAGCCAGACTTCTTGCTCGCCTTTGAGCACCGGCCTTGCCGCTTCAGTCAGTTTTAAGCCGCCATACGCAGCCATGTCAGCCTCAAGCATGCCAGCCGCAATCAATTGGCGATAGACACCACTCCATTGGGCTTGATTGAGGGTTTTGCCTATACCAAAGGTGCTGACTTTATCGTGACCGAAGCGCTCGACTTGCGGGGTGAGTTTGCCAGTGAGCACGTCGATTAAGTGGCCAACGCCGAATCTTTGCCCGGTGCGGTATACGCAGGAAAGTGCCATTTGGGCGACCTGGGTGGCTTGCCAGGTTTCGACCGGGTGCAGGCAGTTGTCGCATTGATCACAGGCGCCGGGATGGCTTTCGCCAAAGTAGCGCAGAATAGCCTGGTGGCGGCAGGCGGTGGATTCGCAGTAGCCGAGCAAGGCATCCAGCTTTAAGCGCTCGAGGCGTTTGCGCTCTTCGGAGGCTTCGCCGCTATCAAGCATTTGCCGCATGGAGACGACATCGCCCATGCCGTAGACCATCCAGGCATTGGCGGCTAAGCCATCGCGCCCGGCACGGCCGGTTTCCTGGTAGTAGCCTTCCATGCTTTTTGGCAGGTCTAAATGGGCGACAAAGCGGACATTAGGTTTATCGATACCCATGCCAAACGCGATGGTCGCCACCATGATGATGCCTTCTTCACGCAAAAAACGGCGCTGGTGTACCTCGCGTAATTGGGCGGGCAAGCCGGCATGATAAGGCAATGCAGACCAGCCTTTTTCGACCAGCCAGGCGGCGGTCTCTTCGACTTTTTTGCGCGATAAACAATAAATGATGCCAGCGTCGTTAGCGTGCTCACGCTCCAGAAAGGCCTGCAATTGCTGGCGCGCATTATTCTTGATACCGACGTGGTAGCGGATATTCGGCCGGTCAAAACTGGAGACAAACTGGGCTGCGTTTTCGAGGTTGAGCTGGCTGATGATTTCGGCGCGCGTGGGCGCATCGGCCGTGGCGGTGAGCGCAATACGTGGCACTTGCGGAAAGCGCTCATGCAGCACAGTGAGCTGGCGATATTCTGGCCTGAAATCATGCCCCCATTGCGACACGCAGTGCGCTTCGTCGATGGCAAACAGCGCCAGGCCCACATGCTGGTGCACTTCATCGAGCAGGCTTAAAAAGCTGCCGACCATGAGTCGCTCGGGGGCGACGTACAGGAGTTTTATTTCGCCTGAGAGCACTTGACGCGTAATGCGGCTATTGTCTTCCGCGCTTAAGCTGGAGTTTAAAAAGGCGGCGTTGACGCCTAATTGCTGCAAAGCCTCGACCTGGTCTTGCATGAGGGCGATTAAGGGCGAGACGACGATAGCCAAACCTTCGCGTGCGAGCGCAGGAATCTGGTAACACAGTGATTTGCCGCCGCCCGTAGGCATCAGCACCAGCGCATCGCGCCCGTCGATCACATGCTCAACGATGGCTTGCTGCTGGTGACGGAACTGCGAGTAACCGAAAACGTCGTGGAGGATTTTCTGCGGTGAGAGACCTGCCATATTGGCAAGCCTATAGCTTGTTGTAAGGATTAACCAGCGTATCGACAAGCGCATGCAACGCAGCACGCATCTGCTCTTCGCTGACTTCCATCAGCAAACCGTCTTCCATGGCATCCTGGGCGATTTGCTTGAGTTCATCAAAATTTTCGGCCATGACTTTGACCTTTTCGGTGCAGGAGACCACCGAACCGTCATCGCGTACCCATTTTGGCCATTCGTTTTTCATACACTGACTCTTTCCAAGGCTTGCAGCAATTTTACCAAAGCCTGACCGCGATGGCTCATGCGGCTTTTCACTTCCAGCGGTAATTCAGCAACCGTTTTACGGGTTTCAAGGTCCATAAATAGCGGATCATAGCCAAAGCCTTCCGTGCCGCGAAATTCGCGCAAAATTTCTCCACGCCACAGGCCATCGGCAATAATCGGTTGCGGATCTTGTGGCGAACGCACCAGCACCAGCACACTGTAAAAATACGCCTGGCGCTCGCTGATACGTGACAATACTGTGAGCAGTTTATCGTTGTTTCGTTCATCTTGCGTGAGCAGGCTATTGGCCGGTTGCGGCCCGGCATAGCGCGCCGAAATCACACCCGGCGCGCCTTGCAAGGCATCGACGCACAGGCCGGAATCATCAGCCAGCGCAGGCAAGCCTGTGTGCTGGCTGGCATGACGCGCTTTGGCCAAGGCATTTTCAATAAAAGTGCCATAAGGCTCAGGGCATTCCGGCACATTGAATTCGGATTGCGACACGATGTCGATATTCAGCGGCGCCAGCACATGCGCAATCTCGCGGATTTTGCCTTTATTGCCAGAGGCAATGACCAGTTTATTAAATGGCAAGGCCATGGTTATTTTGCCAATGCCAGGGTTTGCAGTTGGCCCAACTCATTAATGCCTTTGGCAGCCAGGTCCAGCATCTGGTTCATGGTATCGCGGCTAAATGGCTCACCTTCGGCTGTGCCCTGAATTTCAACAAAGCCACCGTTGCCGGTCATCACCACATTCATGTCGGTATCGCAGTCCGAGTCCTCGATATAGTCGAGGTCCAGCACCGCGGTGCCTTGATAAACACCCACCGAAATCGCGCCAACAGAGTCTTTAATGGGTGTTTCAGTCAACAGACCTTTTTGCAGCAAGGTAGATATCGCATCCACCATCGCTACATAAGCACCGGTGATGCTGGCAGTACGTGTGCCGCCATCGGCCTGGATGACGTCACAGTCAAAATGGATGGTGCGCTCACCCAGCTTTTGCAGATCAATCACCGCGCGCAGGCTGCGGCCAATCAGGCGCTGAATCTCTTGTGTACGGCCGCTTTGCTTGCCGCGTGCGGCTTCGCGGTCCATGCGGCTACCTGTTGAACGTGGCAGCATGCCATATTCAGCCGTCACCCAACCCTGGCCTTTGCCCTTCAAAAAACCGGGCACTTTTTCTTCTACGCTGGCAGTGCAAATCACGTGCGTATCGCCAAATTTCACCAATACTGAGCCTTCAGCATGTTTGGTGTAGTGGCGGATAATTTCGATGGCGCGCAATTGGTCATTCGCGCGCTGGCTTGGTCTGATCATGGTTTACAACTTTCTGTTATTTAATATGTTGCCGGGTTCTACCCAGCGCTTCCTGTATTTCGGCGATGGCCTTTTCAATTTCATCATCGGTCAAATCCAGCGCATATTGGCTGGGCGGGGCCGTGGTTTCGTTCATCATGGTGGTGGTGACGTCTACCGGTAAATCCAGTGTTGAAATCGTCAGCGGGCTGGTCACACGCTGCCCCCACTGCAGAGCAATCGCGCTCATATTATCGCCGACGGTAATGCTGGCGGCATCAGCATCATCCAATAAGCGGTTCACGCCATCGTTAATATCTGCGGCCAGCATATGTTGCGCCATGCTGATATCTGGCACGGTGTTCCATACACCATCCGAGCACAGCATAATGACATCGCCTTCGCGCAGCGGAATCGGTGCCGCCAGCTCCACTTTTGGCGGGCGCTCCCCCCCCACGCAATTATAAATTTTATTACGGTGCGGGTGATGATCCATCTCATCTACCGTGATTTTTCCCTCACGTAATAATGATTGCACGACTGAGTGATCCTCGGTCTGGTGTTCGACCAGGCCGTTTCGATAGAGATATAAGCGGGAATCACCCACATGGGCGCAAAACAGTTTGTTGTGCTGGATTAGCGCGACGACAATGGTGGTGCGTGGGGATTCCAGCAAACGTTTTTGCAAACGCACATTTTCGATCACATCATGTGCCCGGGCAATTTGCTCACGCAAAAACTGCGCAGGCTGGGTAATCAAAGGCTGCGATTCGCGTTGAAAGGCTTCTATCGTGGTTTTCACCGCGATTTCGGCGGCCACATCCCCATGCTGGTGTCCGCCCATGCCGTCAGCCAGCACCATGAAAATAGCATGCCGGTGGTAAGAATACGCCAGCCTGTCCTGATTGTAAGGCCGCGGCCCCTGGCGGCTACCTTGTGCAATGGTGAATTTCATAGCGGTTTATTCAATACCTTGATGATTTTATCCACCAGCGAACCGCGAGGATCTTCTACCACGCGGATGCCGATCATTTTTTTCTGTAATGAGAACACGCTTTGCGGCCGTAACAGATAGTCCAGCTGCATGCATTCATCAATAATCGCCAGTAATTTTTCAGAGTATATCTGTTTACCGAGCTCAATCGCAGGCACCAGCGTATCATCTTTCAGCCGCACATTGGCCGAGATGGGCGATGCGCGTTGCAAGCAGGCATACATGCTGGCACCTATACTGTAAATATCACTCCAGGGTCCCAGGTGCTTACGGTCTATGTATTGCTCCGGCGGCGCAAAACCCGGTGTGTAAGTCGGCGCTAATGTCACCTCAGACAAGGCCTGGCGCGCTGATCCGAAGTCCAGCAGCATGGGTGAGCCATCCAGGCGGATATAAATATTGGCGGGCTTGATATCCAGATGCAGCAACTTGCGCGTATGCACTTCACGCAAGCCATTGAGCAACTCCACAAACATGCGGATCAGGAAACTCTCGGGCACCGGCTGCGACAAGGCCATGATGTAATCTTGCAGCGATTTGCCGCGCTCGTACTTCATGACCATGTAAACGGTGTTGTTGGCACGGAAGAAGTTTTTCACCCGCACAATATTCTTGTGCTCGATATTGGCCAGCGCCAGGCCTTCTTCAAAAAAGCACTTCATGCCATGTTTATAGGCAGCTTCATTTTTGCCATTGGAGCGGATATGCGTATGCTCGTCACGCTCAGCCAGCGTCACTGGCATATATTCTTTAATGGCGACGGTATTTTTTTGCGGATCCTGCGCCAGATAGACGAAACTGAACCCGCCCAGACTCAGCACCCGTGTAATGGTGTAGTCATGCAGCGCAGTGCCGACCGGCAAGGCAAAATCGAATTTATTAGAAAGCTTCACTAGCGCTTTAACGTCACAATCATGGCTTTTATTAAGGGAAACGCCGAATTAAGTGGCTTGCCGTCTCTGCCATCAAACCGGGTTTCTTTTATCTGTACGCTATTTTCGCATATCGATAGCGCATTTGATACAATCGTCCAGTTTGCCCGGAGCGCGATAATGACTGCCAACAAAACCACAGAAAAAGAAACCAAAAACGCACAGCCCATTTTAAGCATGACCGGCTTTGCCGCAAGTGAAGCCCGTTTTCCGGGCGGCCTGTTGCTGATCGAACTGCGTGCAGTGAATCATCGCTACCTCGAGCTCAACGTCAAAATTGAAGACAGTTTGCGCCAGTTTGAAGCGCTGATACGCGAACAACTGCAAACCCGGCTCGGCCGCGGCAAAGTTGAATGCCGTATGAGTCTCAAGAGTGATAGCGCAGCCACCACCCTGGCGCTCAACCCGGCCATGGTGGCGCAAATTGCACAAACGCTCAAAGACCTGCAACAGCATTTTCCGCAAGCGCAACCGATCAACCTGGTCGATGTCTTCAAACTACCCGGCGTCTTGCAAACCGAAGCGGTGGATGCCGAAGCGATGGCACAAGGCGTACAAAACGGCCTGTCGCGCGGCATTGATGAGTTGATTGCTGCACGCCAGCGCGAAGGTGAAAAGCTCAAACAGGTATTGCTCGATCGCCTGCAAGGCGTGCGTGAACAAATCAGCATTGTTAAACCACTGCTGCCGACGCTGGTGAGCCAATACCAGGAAAAACTGACCGCCAAACTGCAAGAAGCCATGCAGGCCGATGACGACCGCGTGCGTCAGGAAATCGTGCTTTACGCGCAACGCATTGATGTAGACGAAGAGTTGGCACGCTTGCAATCCCATATCACCGAAATGGACCGCATCCTCAATGCCGGTGGCGCCATGGGTAAAAAGCTGGACTTCCTGATGCAGGAAATGAACCGCGAAGCCAATACCCTGGGCTCAAAATCGGTGGCCATCGAAACCACACAAGTGTCTATGCAACTAAAAGTGCTGATCGAACAAATGCGCGAGCAGATTCAGAACATCGAGTAAGCGACTTAAATGTAAAACGGCACTGCACCAAAATCGTGACACTAAAACGCACCGCAATGGTGCGTTTTGCTTTGATAGCAACAGCTAAAAAGCAATAACAATATGATTTAAAACACTATTCTTTGCTGGCACACGGCTTGCTCTTATTTAATTGAATTTTACAAGTAAGGCAAAGGTCCAGCATCATGACGCAATCGGCCAAACAGTTTTTCGATGAAATGCAGGGCTATGGGGGCAATGTACGTGCCATCTATCAGGCGTATAACCGCTGGTTAAGCGATGTACCGACACAACAGCTGGCGGCCAAGCGGGCGGAAGCTGAAGTATTGTTCCGCAGGGTTGGGATTACGTTTAACGTCTATGGCGAAGAGGATGGTGCCGAACGTTTGATCCCGTTTGACGTGATTCCGCGCATGATCTCCGCCAGCGAGTGGGCACACCTAGCCAAAGGCGCCGTGCAACGCGTGCGCGCACTCAATATGTTTTTGCATGATATTTATCATGAGCAGGAAATTATCAAGGCGGGCATTGTCCCGCACAGCATTTTAAGCAACTCACAATACCGGCCGGAAATGGTAGGCGTCAATGTGCCTAACCAGGTGTATGCACATGTGGCCGGTATCGACCTGGTACGCACCAGTGAATCGCAGTTTTATGTGCTGGAAGATAACTTGCGCACGCCTTCAGGGGTGTCTTACATGCTGGAAGACCGCAAAATGATGATGCGGCTGTTTCCGGATTTATTTAAAAAATACCCGATTGCACCGGTCGAGCATTATCCGCACGTATTACTTAATAATTTGCGCTCGGTGGCCCAAACAGGCGTCACTGATCCGACCGTGGTACTGCTTTCACCAGGCGCTTATAACAGCGCTTACTTTGAACATGCCTTCCTCGCCCAGCAAATGGGGATCGAACTGGTGGAAGGCCAGGATTTGTTTGTCCGCAATAACGCCGTCTACATGCGCACCACGCAAGGCCCGCAAAGGGTGGACGTGATTTACCGCCGCATCGACGACGACTTCCTTGACCCTCTGGTGTTCAAGCCCGACTCCCTGTTGGGCGTGCCAGGTCTGCTCTCCGTCTACCGCAATGGTGGCGTCACATTAGCCAACGCCGTGGGCACCGGCGTTGCTGATGACAAGGCGACGTATGTGTACGTGCCGGAGATGATTAAGTTCTACCTGGGTGAATCTCCCATCCTGCAGAACGTGCCTACGTATCAACTCAGCAAGGAAGATGATCTGGCCTACGTGCTGGATCATCTGCCCGAGCTGGTCGTGAAAGAGGTTCAAGGCTCAGGCGGCTACGGCATGCTGGTCGGCCCCACTGCCAGCAAGCAGGAAATTGAAGAATTCCGTTTACGCATCGTCTCGAAACCGGCCAATTACATTGCGCAACCGACATTGGCCTTGTCGACCTGCCCGACGCTGGTAGATCAAGGTATTGCACCACGCCATGTCGACCTGCGCCCATTTGTACTCTCGGGCAAAACAGTCAGTGTCGTGCCAGGTGGCTTGTCGCGCGTGGCGCTCAAGGAAGGTTCACTGGTGGTCAACTCCTCACAAGGTGGCGGTACCAAGGATACCTGGGTGCTGGAGCGTGATGATGTCTGTGTAGAAACCTCGCAGTCGCAAATGGCTGCCCAACAAACAACGCAAGAGGCCGTCATATGTTAAGTCGTACCGCAGATCATTTATATTGGATGGCGCGTTATATCGAACGTACCGAAAACGTGGCGCGCGTACTGGATGTGACTTACAACATGTCGTTGCTGCCTTCCGACAGCAGCAATGAAGAAGAACTGTGGGATACGGTATTGGAAATCGCCGGTATCCGCGATATTTATGACAAAACTTACAAAGAACTCAATGCCGCCAATGTGATTAAACATCTGGTCATGGATAGCAGTAATCCTTCCAGCATCTACAGCTCGTTGCGCAGCGCACGTGAAAATGCCCGCGCTGTGCGCGTGGCCATGACCACCGAAACCTGGGAAAACATGAACACGCTGTGGCTGGAGTTTGGCCAATATATCAAGCAGGATCTGACACAGACTGGCTTGAGTGAGTTTTGTGAATGGGTCAAAAGTCGTTCGCATCTGTTCCGTGGCGTGTGCTTTGGCACCATGTTGCGCGATGAAGCATTCAGCTTTGTACGCCTGGGCACCTTTATGGAACGTGCTGACAATACCGCACGTTTGCTCGATGTAAAGTATGAATTTTTAATCCCTATGCAAGAAGCGAATGACGGCGCGGTGGATTATTACGAATGGAGTGCCGTGCTGCGCTCGGTGTCGGCTTTCCAGGCCTACCAGAAAGTTTACCGCGATGCGATTGAACCGATGAAAGTGTCTGAATTGCTCATTTTGCGCGAAGACATGCCACGTTCACTACACGCCTGCTACGCCGAAATCATGCCGATTTTGCGGCAGGTGGCTGGTAGCCGCCAGACTGAAGCCGAGCGTCTGGCAGGCCAAATGCATGCCAGGCTGCACTACGGCCGCATGCTGGATATTTTGAAAGATGGCGTACACCACTTCTTGGATGAATTTATTCTGGCCAACCGCAAACTCGGTGAAGAAATACAACGCAATTTTTTAAGTGCGACGGCCTGACAACGACAATAGATTGCCATGAACCCCCTCTGCGCAGACTGTTTAACACAGCGCTGCGCTTTTTCACTTTGGCACACCACACATATGCTGCTCAATATTGAACATCAGACCCACTATGCTTTCAGTGACATGGCGCAATACACCATTCAGCAATTGCGCCTGACGCCACGCAATGGTCACGGCCAGCAGGTCAAGCATTGGCAGCTCAAGGTCAACGGGCAGCTGGCTGCGTTTGAGGATGCCTTTGGCAATCTGGCGCATACCCTGGTCATCGACCAGCCGCATCATGAATTGCTCATCGCCGTGTGTGGCGAAGTGGAAACCGGGGTTGCAAGCACCCCGCCTGAGCACACACTCCCATTAGACATTTACCTGCGTGATACGCCCCTCACCCAGGCCGATGCCGCCATGATTGCATTTGCCAAACGCTTTGCCGATGCGCCACTGCCAGACATGATGCAGGCTTTGCGTGCGCAGATGGAGTACATCACAGGTGCGACCCAGGTCGACACCTCGGCAGCCGAGGCCTTCAGGCTTGGCAAAGGGGTTTGCCAGGACCATGCGCATGCTTTTATTGGCTGTTGCCATAGCCTAGGGCTGCCCGCACGTTATGTCAGCGGTTATCTGTTCACCGAAAACGGCAACCTGATGCAAACGCATGCCTGGGTGGATGTGTGGCAACACGACCAATGGCTCGGGCTGGATGTGTCTAATGGCACATTGGTAAACGAAACGCATGTCAGATTGGCTACTGGCCTGGACTATCGCAGCGCCAGTCCGATCACGGGTTCGCGTATCGGCGGCGGCACAGAGGGCATGGCGAGCATGGTCAGTGTCAACCAGCACGGCGGCCTGACAGAAAAACAGCGCGAGCAGCATAAACAACAGCTACGACAGCAGGCACAAAGTGCGCAGCAGTAGCTTGTCCGTGCATGCTATGATGACTTTTAAACATTAACCTACTCCTCTTTTCTTATGACTTATTGTGTCGGTATTTTGCTGCAACAAGGCCTGGTATTGGCTTCTGATACGCGCACCAATGCTGGTGTCGACCAGGTAGCGATTGCGCCTAAAATGCATCTATTTGAAGTACCGGGCGAGCGCATGATTGTGCTGCTGACGGCGGGCAATCTGGCCATTACACAATCGGTGGTCAACCTGTGCCGTGAACAGCTCAAATCGCCTGAACCGCATGCCCACCTGCATAATGTGCAGTCGCTGTTTGAAGCCGCCAGTGTCGTCGGCGCCGCCATGCGCACCGTGCATCAGCGCGATGGCAAAGCCCTCAAGGAACATAGCATAGACTTTAGCGCCAGCATTCTGGTGGCCGGTCAAATCAAAGGCGAGCAGCCTCGCCTGTTTAATGTCTATGCAGCAGGCAATTTTATTGAAGCCACCTCGGACACGCCTTATCTGCAAATCGGCGAGACCAAATACGGAAAACCGATTATCGATCGTGTCATCAAACATCAAACCAATGTCACAGATGCGGTAAAATGCGTGCTGATTTCATTTGATTCCACCATCCGCAGTAATATTTCTGTGGCTTTACCGATTGATTTGATGATATACCGCACTGACACCTTTAGCGCCGATTGCCGGCAACGCCTGACGGAAGATGATCCTTATTACGCCTGTATCCGCAAGGGTTGGGGCGAGGGTTTGAAATCCGTCTTTTCTTCACTGCCTAACCCGGAATGGTGTGCATCATGAGTCATGGTCATTTATATGTGATTTCTGCTGCTTCTGGCGCTGGTAAAACCAGCCTGGTGCGTGCCATGCTGGCGCAAGACCCGATTTTAAAACTGTCGGTGTCGCACACCACCCGCGCACCACGCCCGGGCGAAGAAGACGGCATCCATTACCACTTTGTCTCAGAAGCCGAGTTTTTAGGCGTGCTGGATAAAGGCGGCTTTCTCGAAAGCGCACATGTGCACAGTGCGCGTTATGGCACGGCACAAAGCGAGGTAGAAAACGCCCTGGCATCCGGCCGCGATGTGATTTTGGAAATCGACTGGCAAGGCGCTCAGCAGATTCGCAAACTGTTCCCGCAGGTCACCTCGATTTTTATTTTGCCGCCTTCAATTGAGGCGCTGGCACACCGCCTGAACAACCGTGGCCAGGACAGCGAAGCCGTGATTACGCAACGTCTGGCCGCCGCACGTGAGGAGATGCGTCACGTGCATGAGTTTGATTATGTTACAATTAATGATAATTTTGACGTGGCCTTGCAGGATCTGATGGCGATTGTTCGCGCCCAGCGCTTGCAGTTAAACCGCCAGGTTGCCTGCCACGCGTCATTGATTCAATCACTTACCTGACCCAGCGCGCATGCACGCTGCATGTAGGCTCACATATTAAGAGGTTTTTATGGCACGTATTACTGTCGATGATTGCTTGGACAACATCTCTAACCGTTTTCAATTGACATTGGTGGCAGCTTACCGCGCCAGACAATTAGCCAATGGTTCAGACCCATTAGTGAGCGGCTATTCACAAAAAGACAAGCCAACCGTGATTGCCTTGCGCGAAATCGCTGCTGGTAAGATCGGTGTAGAGTTGTTAGAGAAAAAGGGCCACGCATAAACAGCTATGCCCCATAGCCAAGGCGATTCTGCCCATCGCAAGTCCAGGTCTCCCCTGGAGGAAGTGGACTTGCTCCCTGCTGACCGTGAGGATTCCCCCCTTACCCAGCTAATCCGCAAGTACCTCAACGAAGAAGAAGTGCAACTGGTCTGGCAAGCTTATCGCTATGCCGAGCAGGCGCATGCCGGTCAAACCCGCAAAACCGGCGAACCCTATATTACCCATCCGATTTCGGTGGCCTGCATTCTGGCCAAACTGCATCTCGACTTGCCGACCCTGTTGGCCGCCCTGTTGCATGATGTGGTGGAAGATACCGAAGTCGATAGTGCGGCGATTGCCGAGCGCTTTGGTAAACAGGTGGCTGACCTGGTAGATGGCCTGACCAAGCTGGACAAGGTAGAACTGCAAACCGCCACCCAGGCGCAAGCCGAAAATTTCCGCAAAATGCTGCTGGCCATGAGCCAGGATGTGCGTGTGATCCTGGTCAAGCTGGCCGATCGCTTGCACAATATGCAGACGCTGGAGGCAATGCGCCCGGAAAAGCAGAAACGCATCGCGCGCGAAACGCTGGATATTTATGCGCCAATTGCCAACCGGCTAGGCCTGAACCCGATTTACCATGAGCTGGAAGATCTCAGCCTCAAGTACCTGTATCCGAATCGTCACCGCGTGATTGATAAGGCCATTCGCCTGGCACGTGGCAACCGCAAAGAAGTCATCAGCAAGATTCAGGACGCCATTGAGAACCAGCTGACGCAATACCAGATCGAATATGATGTACAGGGGCGCGAAAAGCACCTTTACAGCATTTATAAGAAAATGGCTGAAAAATCGATGAAATTGTCGCAAATTGGCGACATTTACGGTTTTCGCGTCATTGTCAAAGATACCGCAGCCTGCTACCTGGCATTGGGCGCATTACATGCGCTTTATAAGCCCATTCCTGGCCGCTTTAAAGACTATATTGCCATCCCCAAAGCCAATGGTTACCAATCTTTGCATACCACGCTGTTTGGCCCGTTTGGCACGCCGATTGAGGTACAAATACGCAGCCAGGAAATGCACAATATTGCTGATGCCGGCGTGGCCGCGCACTGGCTGTATAAAACCACCGATGCGCACCTGACCAAACTGCAACAGCAAACCCACCAGTGGTTGCAACGCCTGGTTGAAATCCAGACCGAGAGTGACGACAGCCACGAGTTCCTGGAGAACTTTAAAGTCGATCTGTTCCCGGACGAGGTCTATGTGTTTACGCCTAAAGGCAACATCATGGCCTTACCACGTGGCTCGACGGCGGTTGACTTCGCGTACGCCGTGCACTCAGATGTCGGTAATAGTTGCGTCGCCGTTAAAATCAATAATGAACTGGCGCCACTGCGTACCGAGATGCGCAATGGTGATCATGTTGAAATTATCACCGCACCGCTGGCGAAACCGAATCCGGCCTGGCTCAACTATGTGGTCACCGGCAAAGCCCGCTCACATATCCGCCATTACCTCAAAACCGTCAAGGTGGAAGAATCGGCACAATTGGGTGAACGCATGCTGAATGTGGCGCTGCGCGCCATGCATATAGAACCGGCCGAGATTTCAGACAAGCAATGGCAAAAGGTCATGAACGACTATGGCAGCAAAACCCGCCAGACGATTTTGACCGATATCGGCCTTGGCAAACGTAACAGCCTGATGGTCGCACACCAGTTACTGGCGCATCCGGCCGATGCTGAAGATAAATCCGGCAAAGTACTGGATACCATTACCATCCGTGGCTCGGAAGGCATGGCGGTGCAATTTGCCCCTTGCTGCCGCCCGATCCCTGGCGACCCGATTCTGGGCTTTATCAATAAGGACAAGGGCCTGGTCATTCATACCCACGATTGCCCGGCCATCCGCAAGTTCAGGCTGGACCCGGAAAAATGGCTGGACGTGGAGTGGGATGCCGATCCGAAAAAACTGTTCAGCGTCAACTTGCGCATTACGGTGGTCGACGAACGCGGCATGCTGGCCAAAATTGCAGCGACCATCTCCAATGCGGATGCCAACATTGATAATGTCAGTGTCGAATCCAGCGATGGCAGCCAGTACTCCAATGTAAACTTTACCGTGCAAGTGCATAACCGCGTGCACCTGGCGACCTTGATCCGCAATCTACGCAAGATTCAGCAAATCGTGCGTATCAACCGGGTCAAAGGCAACCAGCTGGAACAACGTATCCAGTAAATCAGCGGTGATGCCAGCATGCGGCCCTTGAACGAGATTAAAGGTTTCACGCCCGCCGTATGCAGCCAGCTGGCAAAACTGAATATTCATTCAGTGCAGGCCTTGTTGCTGCACTTGCCACTGCGCTACCTGGACGAAACCCGCATCACGGCCATCCGCGACTTACACCTGGGTGAGCAGACACAAATCGAAGGCGTGGTGGTGCACAATGAAGTGGCCTACAAGCCGCGCAAAATGTTGAATGTTAGGCTGCAGGATGACACTGGCATCATCAATCTGCGTTTTCTGCACTTTTATCCCAGCCAGGTCGCTGCCATGCAAACTGGCCAGCGTTTACGCGTGTTTGGTGAGGTGCGGCCTGGTTTTTTTGGCTATGAAATGGTGCACCCGACACAGCGCAAAGTCGATGAAGACACGCCGGTCAGCAGTGCACTCACCCCGGTCTATCCGACCACGGCAGGCTTGAGCCAGGCAACTATACGCAAAGCGGTGAACCGCATCTTGCAAGCAGAATATTTGCACGAAACCCTGCCAGGTTGGGTATACCAGTCCATGCAACTGCCCGACTTTGCCAGCAGTCTGCATTTGCTGCATCAACCCCAGGCCGAGATAGCACTGGCGACACTGGAAGACCGCACGCATCCTGCCTGGCAACGCCTGGCCTACGACGAACTGCTGGCACAACAGCTTTCGATGCGACAACATTACGCACGTCGCAAACAATCGCGCGCACCTGCCATCTCCGCCTCACAGACCCTGGTTGGCCGCCTGCTGGCCAGCCTGCCGTTTGCACTCACGTCTGCCCAGCAAAAGGTCGTGGCAGAAATCGGGCACGACCTCAACCAGCCACACCCCATGCAACGCCTGCTACAGGGTGATGTCGGTAGTGGCAAAACCATTGTCGCCTGCCTGGCGGCCTTGCAACTGATAGAACATGGCTGGCAAGTGGCGATGATGGCGCCGACGGAAATTCTGGCAGAACAGCATTACAAAAAGCTATGTGACTGGCTGCAACCGCTGGGGGTGACGGTCGCCTGGCTGACCGGCAGCCAGAACAAAAAACAGCGTGAGCAATCACTGTCAGCCATCGCTAGTGGTGAAGCCATGCTTGCCGTCGGCACGCATGCTTTATTTCAAGACGATGTGCAGTTTAAGCAACTGGGGTTGGCGATTGTGGATGAGCAACACCGCTTTGGCGTCGGCCAACGGCTGGCGTTGCGTAAAAAAGGCACGGCCTTGCCAGGGCAGGCACACAACCTGGAACCGCACCAGCTCATGATGTCGGCCACGCCGATTCCGCGCACCTTNNGGCCATCAAGCCTATTGGGTGTGCCCGCTGATTGAAGAATCAGAAGCGCTGCAACTGCAAACGGCCAATGATACCTTTGCCTATATGCAGCAAACGTTCCCCGAACTCAAAGTCGGCCTGGTCCATGGCCGCATGAAATCGGCAGAAAAACAGGCAGTGATGCAGGCTTTCTCTGTCAATGAGATTCACCTGCTGGTCGCCACCACCGTCATTGAAGTCGGCGTCGATGTACCGAATGCGAGTTTAATGGTGATCGAACATGCGGAGCGCATGGGACTGAGCCAGTTACACCAGTTACGTGGCCGCGTCGGCCGCGGCGCAGCCAAGAGTACCTGCATTTTGCTCTATAGCAAACAGCAATGTTCGCAAATTGGGCGACAGCGCCTGAAGGTCATTTTTGAAAGCAATGATGGCTTTCAAATTGCCCAGGCCGATTTACATATCCGCGGCCCGGGAGAATTGCTGGGCACACGCCAGAGTGGCGTCCCCATGCTTAAAATTGCCGATCTGGAACGCGATATGCAATTACTGGAGATGGCCAAAACCCAGGCGGATCAACTATTACAACGCGATCCTGCTGCCGTCACTGCGCACCTGCAGCGCTGGTTAAGCCAGGGCGAAGAGTGGATCAAGGTTTAGCTGAGTCGGCTACGTAATACTTTGCGCTGACCGGTTGCGGATGGCGCAGCACCGCCGTGTATCGCTGATTGCAAACTGGCTTCAAACTCATGCAAAGGCAGCGGACGGCTAAACAAATACCCCTGGAAAGCGTGGCAGCCCATATTTTGCAACATGACCATTTGCTGCTGCATTTCCACCCCTTCAGCAATCACACTGTGGCTCAGGTTTTTGCCCATATTGATGATGGTTTGCACAATAAATGAATCGTAGTTGTTATGCACAATATCTTTAATAAAGCTGCGGTCTATTTTCAATTCGTCTAACGGCAGCCGTTTCAATACCGACAACGAAGACTGGCCAATGCCAAAATCATCCAGCGAAAAAGTGATGCCCAATACTTTCAGCGCATTGATCTTTTCGATCACTTCATCGATATTTTTCACAATCAGGCTTTCGGTCAGTTCCAGGCGCAAACAGCTTGCATCGCAACCACTCGCCAATACCGTTTCTTTCACCATCTGCACAAAATCGGGCTGGCTGAACTGGATGGCACTGACATTGACCGACAATTTAAGCTGGGCGGTATGCACAGACTGTGACCAGTGCTTGAGTTGCTGACAAGCTTGGGCCAGTACCCATTGCCCGATGGAGACAATTTCACCGGTTTCTTCGGCAATCGGAATAAACTGGTCTGGCGGAATCATGCCCAAGGTCGGGTGTTGCCAGCGCAACAAGACCTCTGCACCCGTTGGCTGCTGCAACTCATTGACTTGCACCTGGTAATATAAAAGCAATTGCTTGCCCTGCAAGGCAAATGCCAGCTCGTTTTCAAGCGTGGCGCGCATTTCAACCGCCGGGTGTACAGCCTCATCATACATCTGGATGCTATTGAGGTTATCGGATTTTTTGGCTTGATACATGGCAATATCAGCGCGCCGCAACACTTCATCTTCTTTAAGCAAATCCCCCAGGAACAGGCAAATGCCAATGCTGGGTGCAGTGCGGTATTTACTGTTTTGCAACTCAAAGGGCTGCGAAAATACCGCCATCATTTTTTCCGCAGTGGCCTGGGCCGCAGTAATCGCTTCTGCCTTGTCGGTTGATAACTCATCCAGCACAGCAATAAACTCATCACCGCCCATGCGCGCGATGGTATCTTTTTTACGCAAGCATTGTTGCAGCCTGAAAGCCACCTGTTGCAACAACTCATCCCCGGCCTGATGGCCTTTGCTATCGTTAAGCCCTTTGAAATTATTCAAGTCCAGGCACAACACCGCCCCATAATGTTGGTGACGCACACAGCGTGCAAATGCCTGATTAAGGCGATCCGTCAGCAAGCGGCGATTAGGCAAGCCAGTCAAAAAATCATAGTAGGCCAGTTGGTGCACCTTTTTGTTATCCAGGTTGGATGCAATCCGTAACGAGATATTCTCGCGCAGGCTGTTAGCCAGGCTGCGGCCAGCCACCGTCACATAAAACACATACACCATAAACAACACGGCGAGCGCCAGTGAGACTGAACTGCCATGAATCAAAAAGCGCGGAATCATAAACAGCACAATGCCGCCACTAAACAGGTTGGTACTTAAGGTATCGACTGAATAAATAATGATGCCCGCCCCGGAAACCCCAACCAGCGCAAAAATCAGGAACGCCTGATGTGCCGTATCAGCCTCAGGGAACAGCAGAATACCGCCCAAGCCCCAGGCCAGGCCACAAAAACAGGTACTGGCACGGAACCACTGCAACCACTGGCGGCTATGCAGTTCGCGCTGCAAGTCTTTTTCATACTGATAAGTCAGATAAGCACGTATGCCGTAAGCCACTAGGAAAATGCTGGACCAGACCGTGAGGATGATGTGGTCGATCAGGTGCCATTGCACGAGCAAAAGCGCAATCATGACCACGATGGCTGCCATCAATGATCTGCGATTGTTTGAATACAGCATGCCGACAATTTCTGCGTGCAATGCCGATGATTCCGCCGTCGTGTTCAACGCACGTATCCCCCATGTATATTATTGTTAACATCTTAACAACGGTTATTGCAGGCTGATACTTTAGTTTTACGCACTTATCATGCGCTCAAAATTAAAAAAACACACTATACAACGGCTTGTTTTTAATACAAAAATAGAAAATATAATCG